>DASWAK010000020.1:0-8725 GCA_036391175.1 Pseudolabrys sp. | reverse complement strand
TGCTTTATTATCGGCGCGCGCGACAAGGGCCGCGCCGACAGTCTCGGCAAGCGCATGGTGCGAACGGTTCGTTACGCAGAATAAGGCCACTGGCGCCAACTTTGGCGGCATCGACGATCAATGTCGCTAGTGCAGCGAGATGATCGGCGCCACTCTTGATCGCATTTGCCCATTCACGCTCGCGCGCGGCCAAGTCAGAGGAGGCCAACAATTCTGCCAACGCCACAATGCCGGTCAGCGGCGTGCGGATATCGTGCGCGATACCAGCAAGGGCGGCTTCGATGGCGCGCATATGCGCTTTCCGTGCATTTATGGCACTTGCACGCGACGACACGGGCGACGGCGCGCGCGGCCGCTTGCCAGGCCTGCTCTTGCGCTTGCGTTTCGCCATTCCCTTACCCCGATTCAATCGAGCCCGACCAACCGTCGGATCTCGGCGACCGATGCGCCATGCGCGCGTAGCTCGCGCAAGCCGGTAGCCTGCGTCGATTTCGAGAGCTTATTGCCGTCGGCATCGAGAATAAGACGGTGGTGATGGTAGCGAGGTTGCGGCAAGCCAAGCAGCATCTGAAGCAGGCGGTGGATTGCCGTTGCGTGAAACAGGTCGCGGCCGCGTACCACATCGGTGACGCCCTGCGCGGCATCATCGACGATCACCGCAAGATGATAGCTGGTTGGCGTCTCCTTGCGTGCCAGGATCACATCGCCCCAGTCCGCCGGATTGGCAATGACTGTGCCGGACTCGTCCGCGGGCCCCGCGCCGGTTTCGACCCAGGTGAGCGTACCGACGCGCGCCAGCGCGGCGCGCATGTCAAGTCTCAATGCATAAGGTTCGCCGGATTCCATGCGACGCTTTCGTTCACCATCCGCAATGTTCTTTGCGCTGCCGGGATATAGCGGTGCGCCGTCGGGATCGCGCGGCCAAGCTCCATGCATTTCGCGTGCGGCTACCATACGCGCAATCTCGGCGCGGGTTTCGAAGCTTGAATAAAGCAAGCCCATCGCCTCGAGCCGAGCGAGTGCAGCACGGTAGTCATCCCAGTGTTGGGACTGCCGACGCACTGGGGTCTCCCATCGGAGCCTGAGCCATCTCAGATCTTCATAGATCGCTATTTCGTATTCTGGCCGGCAGCGGGCCGCATCGATATCCTCTATCCGCAAGAGCAGCTGCCCAGCCTTTGCATGCGCCATATCGGCATTGAGTAGCGCCGACAGCGCATGGCCGAGATGCAAATAGCCATTCGGCGAGGGCGCGAAGCGGAAAACGGGTGGCATGGTTCTTACCTAACAGTGCCAAACTTTCCGCTCATTCCTGCGTAAGCAGGAATCCAGTCAAGCGCTTTAATTGGGTCCCCGCTTCCGCGGGGACGAGCGGCATAATACTAAGGAAACATGACCCGCTTCCTCCACACCGATGCCGATTTACAGGCTGGCCTCGTTCAACTGATCCTTGCCGATCCTCGGCTCAAGCCGGTCGCCGAAAAGGCTGGGGCCTTTAGCCTGCGCCGCCGTGAGGCAGGCTTCCCCGGCCTGTGTGCGATTGTGTGTGGCCAGCAGCTTTCAACCGCCAGCGCCGCCGCGATTCGAGCGCGGCTGTTCGCCGCTTTTGATCCGTTTCATCACGATGCGGTAAGACGCGCTCGGCTCTACAAACTCAAACGACTTGGTTTGTCGGCCCCAAAGATCAAGTCGATCCGGGAGATCAGCAAAGCAGTCGCCAAAGGCCGCATCGATCTCACCGCGGTCGGCAACATGGATGCCGACCAGGCCCATGCCGCTCTCACCGCGCTGCACGGAATCGGCCCGTGGACCGCTGACATCTATCTGCTGTTTTGCCTCGGCCACGCCGACGCGTTTCCCTCGGGCGATCTCGCGGTGCAGGAATCTGCACGCATAGCCTTTGGCTTGCGCAAGCGCCCGGATGCCAAGGCGCTCACCAAAATTGCTGAGGCCTGGCGTCCATGGCGCGGCGTGGCAGCTCATTTGCTCTGGGCTTATTATCATGCAGTAAAGAAACGTGACGTGATGCCGATTCAGCCGAATGGCCGGCCGAAAAGGAAAAAGAAGAATGGCTGAACTCGATGGGCCACGGCTCAAGCCGCGCTCAGGCCCCGCGCGCCAACTAGTAGTGTTCCTGCACGGCTATGGCGCCGACGGCAATGACCTGATCGAGATCGGACGCGCCTGGCAGGGCCTGTTGCCCGGCGCCGCGTTTGTATCGCCGCACGCCCCGCGACCGTGTGGTCAGGCGCCGGTCGGCCGCGAATGGTTTCCGCTCACTTTCCGTAATCCGGAAGAGCGCTGGACCGGGGTGAACCAGGCGACGCCGATCCTCGAAAGTTTTCTCGACGCCGAGCTCAAGCGGCAAAATCTTCCACCCTCCGCGCTGGCACTGGTTGGCTTCAGTCAGGGCACGATGATGTCGCTTCACGTTGGCTTGCGACGCGCGGTCGCACCTGCTGCAATCGTTGGCTATTCCGGCATGCTGGTGATGCCGGAGAATGTCGAACCCGATGCCTTCGCAGCCGAAATCCGCAGCCGGCCGCCGGTCCTGCTGATTCACGGCGACGCCGATCAGCTCATTCCGGTTCAGGCACTATTTCACGCGGCGCAAGGCCTGGCGGCGCTCGATGTACCGGCTGAATGGCACATCTCGGCGGGAATCGGCCACGGCATTGATCAGGAGGGCCTGCGCCAGGGCGGCGAATTCCTCGCCCGATCCTTTGCGCGTCGCAAATAGCCGGTTTGCGGGTAACTCCCCGTTCCGGCTTCACAATCCTGTCACGCTGCCCTATTACTAGCCCGTCAGCTGCATGGCGGCAGCGTTCTAAGGAGGTTAAGGAGCGTTGAACGTGCACGTTTCGCCCAGTGGTTTTCCAGCCCTGGTGCTCAACGCAGATTTTCGGCCGTTGAGCTATTACCCACTGTCGCTGTGGTCCTGGCAGGACGCGATCAAGGCGGTTTTCCTCGAACGCGTGAATATCGTCGCCAATTACGACCGCGCGGTTCACAGCCCCTCCTTCGAGATGAAGCTGCCGAGCGTGGTCTCGCTCAAGACCTTCGTGAAACCTTCGACTCATCCAGCCTTCACCCGGTTCAACGTCTTTCTGCGTGACCGCTTTTCCTGTCAGTATTGCGGCGATCGCGACGACCTCACCTTCGATCATCTGTTGCCGCGTTCACGCGGTGGCCACACGACCTGGGACAACGTCGTGGCCGCCTGCTCGCCCTGCAACCTGCGCAAAGGCAACCTCACGCCAAGCGAGGCGAGGATGTGGCCATCGCAGATGCCCTTCCAGCCGACGGTGCATCATCTCCACAGAAACGGTCGGCTATTCCCACCGAACTATCTGCACGAGAGCTGGCTCGATTATCTCTATTGGGACACCGAACTCGAGCCGTAAGCCGTTACGCTCCTTCCGCAGTGGAGCCTTTCATGATCAGCAAGCTGCATCTTCGTCGCAGCGGGCGAGTGATTTTGCTCGCGATAGCGCTTGTGGCCCCAGTAGGTCGCAAGCGTCGCTACCGCGCAAAAAGTGCCGGCTTCAGGCGGACCGGTCGACCCGCAATTGATCGAAGATCCGGTCGCCGCCAATCGTATCCTCGTCGATCAGGGCGTGCTTGATGGCTGGGGTCATATCAGCGTCCGGCATCCGCTCGGCGATCGAATGGCAGCCTGGCTTGTCGGTCGCCAAACATCTGCCGTCAACGAAACGCGTTCATTTATCCTACGGCCTCGACGACATCGCTAAACAACCGGCACGAATCAGGGACATTCCACCCGAGAAGCGGTGAAAAGCGCGCTAGCAGCTCGGCAACATTCGCTGAAGAACGTGATCACGGCGGATGAAGTAGTGGTAGAGACCAGCCAAGATGTGCAGGCCGACCAAAGTCAGCATCATGTAATTAGCGAGCAGGTTGTGCACGTCGCCGGTCCATCTCCAGCCCGGCGCACGCGCATCAATCAGTTTCGGCAATTCAAGACCGAAGAGTACGACCGGCATGCCGCGCCATGAGGCACTGATCCACCCGAGGACAGGCACGACTAGCAGCAGCAAATAAAGTAGCCAGTGCATCACGCGCGCGCTCTGCCTTTGCCAGGGTGGCACGCCATGGAGAGGCGTAGGCTCGCCCTGGATTATGCGCCAAACGAGACGAAGAATCGCAACAGCAAGGATTGCGATGCCGACCGTGAAATGTAGGCTGATCAGCGTGGTCATTGGCGTGTTGCGCCCAATATGAGGCATGGTCCACGCGACGATGAACTGGACAATCAGCAATATCACGATCAGACAATGCAGTAATTTTGCGCTGGATGTGTAGCCTGACGTATTAGCCATTTTTCCTTTCGCCCTTGTAATAGAGTGAACAGCGCCTACATGCGTTTTAGCGGTGATGTTGAGCCGTCAGGTTCCATCATCGAGCGGCCACGAACATGTAGCGGGTGACGCCGGATGTACGCGCACCTTTGCATTTCGTGGTCGTCAGTATTTTGATCCGCGTCAAGCGCGCGATTTCAGCCGTTCCTTGTCATAGCCTGCGACACGCTTATAGCTCTCCGACAGGGCAATGAGCTCCTCACGGCTGATGACATCATCAATATTCTTGAACGGCTTGTCGCCGGTGCGGCGATAGACTTCATGCAGGATGGCGTCTGGTGGAGCCTTGCGGTTGGCCAGCACAACTTCACTTGTCGCCGGCACGCGCTTGGCTTCATAGGCCTTGAGCGCTTCGACCGGATCGGCATTTGTAGAAAGCGCATCGGAAAGCGCACGGCAGTCCAGAATGGCTTGCGCCGCGCCATTCGCGCCACGCGGATACATCGGATGCGCGGCGTCACCTAGAAGCGTCAGGCGACCGAAACTCCAGCGCGGCAACGGATCCTGATCAACCATCGGATATTCGAGGATCGAATCCGCACTGCTGATGAAGTGTGGCACATCGAGCCAGTCAAAATGCCAGTCCGCCATCGCGGGTAAGAAATCTTTAAGCCGCCCGCGCCTGTTCCAGTCGCGCGCCTGGTATTGCGGCGTTTCGATATCGCATACCCAATTTATAAGCTGGCGGCTCTCGGCGTCGATATTGTTGCGGATGGGATAGATCAAAAGCTTTGCCGGATGATGCCAGCCGATGCGGATCATGCTGGCGCGGGATAGAAACGGCTTCCAGCGGGTGACGCCGCGCCACATGTTGATGCCGGAATACTTCGGCGGCCCCTCGTTCGGATAAAGCTGCTTGCGCAGCACCGAATGGATGCCCTCGGCGCTAATCACAACGCTGGCGCGCTGCGGCGAGAGTAATTTGCCGTTGATGTCCTCGAAATGCGCAACGGCGTCCGACCCATCGTGCTCGACGCGCGTGCAGCGCCAGCCGGTAATGACTTTGTCCGCGCCAGCGCGCTCCGCAAACGCATCGAGCAGCACCATTTGCAAATCGCCGCGGTGAATCGAGAATTGCGGGACGTCGTAGCCGGCGAACCGCCCGGCCGGTTCGCTATAAATGAATTGTCCAAAGCGATTGTAGAAGCAATATTCGCGGGTGGTGACGGCCACCTTGGCGAGTGCATCTTCAAGCCCAAGCGCACATAGCTCGCGCGAGGCATGCGGCAAGATATTGATACCGACACCGACCGCTTTGAGTTCGGGAGCGGCTTCGAAGATACGGCAAGCGATGCCAGCGCGATGGAGCATCAGACCGAGAGTTAATCCGCCAATGCCGGCGCCGATTATCAGAACTTCCATAGTCATCAACCTTTGGCGATGGCCCTAACCGGACCGACTTTGCCGCGCCAGCGAGGCCTTGAAGCCCCAGGCGGCGACTACCGCAAGGAACAGCGACACCAGAACGTCATAGCCGGCGAGCGAGATACCGAGGAAACGCCAGGCCGCCTCGTCGCAGCGCACAATCCTGATGTTCTGGAGTTGCTTCAGCATATTGCTTGCCGAGCCAAGACTGTTGATCGGCCCCGAGCAATCCGTCGGACCGGGCCAGAACTTCCATTCGACCCCGGCGTGATAAACGGAGAGTCCCGTATTCCAGAGCATAATCGCCGTGATCACGGCAAAACCCGCGATCATAACCTTGCTCGATGCGCCGTGATTGGCGCCGAGCCAAAGCAGCGCCGCGAGCGGAACGCCGACATAAAAGGCATTGCGTTGGTCGAGGCAAAGCGGGCATGGCGGGTAACCAAGGACGTACTGGAAGAAGAAAAATCCGCAAATCGTCAACGCCCCCACCACTGCCACGGTCGCTGCTGCGGCAACCGGCGGATCGCGGCGAAGCAGAGCCACAAAGCTGTTCATTGTATGCGCAAAGCCCGTCCATGAATTGGGTGGTGCCGGTGGTCGGGGTCGAACCGACACTCCTTTTGGGAACACGATTTTGAGTCGTGCGCGTCTGCCAATTCCGCCACACCGGCTGAAGGCCTAGCTATAGCGTCAAGTCGCTGTACAGCCAAACAAAAAGGCAAGACTTACGTTTGCCGAAATTACCCGCTTGGTGCAAGCGCAAGCCACGCCGTAAGATTGAAGCGAAATACACCATTTCAAGGAGTGCCCAATGAACGAAGAAGCCCTCAACATGTCGTTGCGCAAATTTCTCAAAGTCGTGGGCGTCACCTCACAACAGGAGATCGAAAAAGCAATCCGCGCGGCCGTTGCAGACGGTCGCCTAAAGGGCAGCAAGACCGTCGAGGCGCAGATGGTACTCACCATCGGCAAAGTCGGCCTCAATCATAAGGTCGACGGCAAGATCGAGCTTGAATAGCTGCGGTCAAAGCCCGGCCAGCGCCTTCTGATAACTAGGAGAAGTCGACGTATTTCTCGGGCGAATTTGGCGTGCCGCCCCCGAATTGCGCGCGCAGCTTGAGCACGTTCTTGAAACCCTCCATGTCGAATTTGCCATCCTTGGCAAGTCCGTCCGCCGGATCGGTAACTTAGCGCATAATTCAGCTGCAATCTCCGGCGTCAACTTCAGCCGTTCGGCCAACAACGCGGTGGCGGCATCCTTGTTTTTCCGACGAGTGGCCAGCGCAGCCAAGACCGCAGCGAGAATGATTTCCTCCGTAGTCTTATTGTTGTTAGATCATAATACGACTCGGGCGGCGGCATTCCGCCGCCCGAATGCCGCTTCCATTTCCCGCCGCGCCTTTACAGCAGAATCATTGGGGTCGTAGGCGACATCGGACCACCGAAGTGGCTGTCCTTCGGCAATGTCGCGTTTGAGCTTGACGTTATGAGCAAGGCCCAGTGGCAGCAAATCCCGTTCAAGCGAAGTATCCGCCGGCGTCTGCCTGCCCCAGACGCAGAATCCGCCCTCTCCATCCAGAATCTCACGGGCTTTTAGATCGCGCTTGGCGGTTGCCACCACATCGGAGCGAAAACCGGTGGGCGCGCCCGTTGGCTCGCTGCGAAGCGCCGCACTAGCAACCGAAATGCCAAGCTCCAGTCCGATCATGTGAATCGGCCGGTACAGCGCTGCATATTTGCCGGTTTTGTCCGGCAGCATGGCATATTCCTTAAAGCAGCGACGCGCATAATCCGTGTCGCCCTCGAACACCACATAAGTGCCAAGCGCAAGGTGATGCGGAACATCGCGGCCGTCGCGATAGACTGACGAGGTCACTTCAGTGACCCCGGCTCTTTCTAACGTACCGCCATCGCTTTTCGGCTTGCAGATATCGGCAAGTTCAAAGCGCGTGGCGGGCGGGAACCCGAGACCATTTGTCTGCGGCACCAATCCGGTCGCATTGCAGACAGCTGTCATCTCGATGCCGGATTTGGTGCCATCCACGAAAGAGTTGAACATTTTTGGATTGATCGACTTGCGATCGGAAATGTTTAGATATCTATCAAGTATGTCCCACACATTGTCGGGATTGGACTTGTGATAGTGTGGCTCATAGCGCGTCCCCTTGCCGGCACAAATCACCTTGAATCCGGCCGCCCGCGCCCAATCGACGTGCTCGCATATCAAAGCCGGCTGATCACCCCAAGCAAGTGAATAGACGACGCCCGCTGTCTTGGCATGGCGCGCGAGCAACGGACCCGCCAGTGCGTCGGCTTCGACGTTCACCATCACGATATGTTTGCCGTTAGCGATCGTGCTGAGCGCGTGTTGGATACCTGCGCCTGGAACACCGGTTGCTTCCACAATGACTTCAATCCGCGGATCGGAAATCAGGGCTTCTGCGTTATCTGTGACGAATGTCGATCTCTTCCTGTGCGCATCAGTAAGTGAGCTTGCGGCATAAGCATCATCCGACCAGCCCGCGCTCTTAAGTTGGCTGCCTGCGCGAGCGACGTTGAGATCGGCGATGCCGACAAGATGCATTCCTTGCGTCAAGCGCGCCTGGGCCATGAACATGGTGCCGAACTTGCCGGCGCCAATCAGGCCCACGGTCACCGGTCGGCCTGCGGCCTCGCGCTCGATCAGCTTGGTATGAAGGTTCATGCCCGAAACGGAAACACAGCCTCAGCGGCGACACAAGCGCCGCTTGCCCTATTGGCAGAAAGCGCGAGAGACGAAGGTATCGGTCGTGCACTCGGGCCCCGTCGAACGCCCCGACATATAGACTTTGGCCGGGCAGACCTCGGCCGTGGTCATGTCGAGGCTCTTTCCAGAGCCGAACCCTTTGGCCTTGCACATCGTGTTGGCGGCAGCGACACAGTCGGGCGCGCCATTTGGCGCCAACTGACATTTCTCATGACCGCTAATAGCGCGGGCT
>DASWAK010000019.1:0-4282 GCA_036391175.1 Pseudolabrys sp. | reverse complement strand
AATAGTGGACATTAGTTAGCGACATTCGGATGTCCGCTTATTGCCAACAGCGGGCATAAACCCGATATCGTAATATTCGCTTATCGCTCAGGAGCAGACATCAGTTGGCGCGAGCGAAATACCCAACCCGCGCGCTTTTTATCTGACGTGAGCGGCTCTAGTTGCCTCCCTTTTCTTCCCTGTCCGATTTTTCGGATACTCGGCCCTGATGACTGTGCAGCGCGTCGCAGTTCTTCTGCCTGTTTAAGATAGTCGTGAGCCGCCCTCATGAGCATTTGCTTCATTGACGGATCATTAGACGATTGCCCCCGCGCGTAGAGGTCGGTCGCCATCTGCCAAAGTTCATCGACGTTTGCCATTGCAACCTAGTCCGCTAATGTTGAGGCAGAAAGTTTAAGCGCCCGAGTTTTTCTTCTCGGCCGCTTCTTTAGCCAACCGGAGAGCCTTCAGTCGCGCGGTCTTCTCGCGAATAATCTTTGCTTGGACTTCGTAGTCCACGCTGAGATTGTGATTTTCCCGTGCAGCCTTCTCCAACCGCGATTGCATTCGCGTATGCTTGCTACTAGCAGCCATGTTTCACCTTTTTTCTGGCAACCAAAGGCTGACCGGCGCCCGCTGCGACCCCTTCGTTTTTCTCCGCCGCCTCCTTGTCCAATCGAAGCGCTCTTAACCGTGCAGTTTTTTCGCGAACGGCGCGACCCTCGGCCTCATATTGCAGCATTGCCTTCTTGCCTTCTCGAACCCGCTCGTCTTTCTTGAAGCGTGCATCTGCTCGCTTCTTCAGGGCTTCCTTTGAATTCGTCACAATATCTCCTTTGCGGCGTGTCTGTTCCGACACAACCCCTTTCATTGCGGTGTTGATTGAAGCCGCTACGGGCGCAGATATGCGGCCCCATAGCTTCGACCCACGATTTATATATGCACGAAATGATAAGAACAAAGCCCCGCGCATATAGGTGGCGGGGCTTCATAAGCGGACAAACCATCCCGGGTGGCAATGCACCTCTCGGCGCCAGAACAGGGAATTTTATCCGGCCTTTTTTGGGTACGCACAGGAATTGCACGAGCCGCGGAACTACACACCCTGAGCTGCATGGGAAGGTCGAACCGCGAAACTGCTGTCGGCTTCGCGGAATCCTGGGCCGTCAGCCGTTCCAGAGCTTGCTGAATTGTGTCGCCACGACTTTTTCATAGGGCACAGGCCCGGAGAGCAGTCCGAGGTCACGAGCAAACTGATTCATGCCAGCAACAAAGGATTCCGAGATCGACGCGTCGTAATACGGCAAGTCGCGTCGGATCAGCTCGACGATCAATTCGGCTTCCGCCGGCGGAAATAACTTGCCGCCGACTTCGGCTGCGCGCGTCACATTTTTCTTAAGCGCGTTTTGCGTCTTGACGGTGGCGCGCACCGCTGCCGCCGCCACCTCCGGCGATTTCTCGATCAGACGGTCGGTGGTGGCGATTGACGCCATGGTGTAGTCAAAGCAACCTTTCGGTCCGTCGCCGCGCCGAACGTCGAGAACGACGGTGCCGGTGCCGCGGCGGACCGCCACTTCTGCGCCCATGCCGTTAGCCCAAAAGCCGTCAATCTTGTGCTCCTCCAACGCCTTCGCCGCGGTAAGGCCGAAATTGACACCCGCACCGGTCACGCCCGGCACTGGTGCAATCGTCACGCCATCGCGTGCCAGATCGACGCCGGCGGCGATCAACAGGCGGCGCAGGCCCATGTCCACCCAGGGCGCGGCGCCGATAGTCCTGCCCTTTACCGCGCCGATATCGCCGCGCCGGGCGGCGAAATCCTTATGCATGACCAGAAACCAGTACATGCCCTGCGCCTGGGCGCAGATCAGCTTAACGCCGTCCCATTGCGGAAAAGCCGCCAGCGCCGAATGGGCCGAGCCGCCAACGAAATCGACCGTTCCGTCGCGCAACGCCATATAGGCCTTGTCGACCGGAAAGATCATTTCCAGCGTGACGTCGAGCCCCTCCTCACGAAAGAAACCGAGCTCGATCGCGGCCTCGGCCGGAAAGTAAGAATTCGAGATCGTGTCGGGCACGGCGAGTTTCATTTCCCTCACGCAGCTGTCAGCGTCATCGCCGCAACGCGTTTCTGGCTCGCCAGCATCGATGTGCGCAGCAGGAATTGCCGAGCCCGTGCCGGGTCAGCCGCGATCTCCCGTAGTCCACCGAGATTACGCCGGCGCGTTTCTGGATCGCGCGCTTCCAAGCGTTTCTTGTTGGCGATCGATTGTTCTTGGACAAATTCGACCGCAATGGTTCGACGCTGGCGGCTGTATAGATCGAGCAATTCGTCGGGCGCTCCCTCGAGAATAACCTGTGCAAGTTTTTCCGACAAATTGGCCGCATCCTGAATGCCGCCATTGAGGCCCATGCCGCCGATCGGATTGTTGACGTGAGCGGCGTCGCCGGCAAGCAGCACCCGCCCCTTGCGGAATGTCTCCGCCACGCGCTGGTGCGTTACGTAAAGATTGCGATGCACGATGTCATAGGGTCGCGGTGAGGGAAAAAACGATTGAATGCGCGCCTGTATGCTGGCGTCGTTCATGATGTCGCTTTCGGATTGCTCGGAACTGACCGGGAAGACCGTGCGCCACAGGCCGGGCGGACCATCGGCGGACACTTTGAAACAATTACACCAAGCTCCGGGGTCGGCGAAATAGCTCCGGTAACAATAGCCCCGTTCAGCCTCAAAATCGTATGGCGTCGTCAGCACGATGAATCGCTCCGGCCAGGTAAACCCGTCGAACGGAATCTCGTTCTGCTTGCGCACAATGCTGCGGCCACCATCTGCGCCGATAAGATAGCCGCCGACATGCGTTTTGACCCCGTCCGGCCCGCGCACATCGATGGCGACCGATCGATCCGTCTGCGTTACGTCGATGACCTCACGCCCAAACAGCACTTCGACATTCGGTAGTCTTCGCACCCGATCGAGTATCAGCTTGGCGGTCTTAAATTGCTCGCATTGGACGACATAAGGGTAAGGTGTATCGTCCTTGAGCAATGCGTGATCGAACTGCGCCACCAGGTCGCCGCTCGGCCGATCCCAGAACTGGAAGATCGGCGCCACCAGTCCGACCCGAGCCATATCCGCGGCAAGCCCATCTTCGGCTAGCAATTCAAGTGTTGCCGGATGGGTGGTCGCGGCGCGCGGGTCGGCCTGTGGCCCGGCGTTGTTGTCGAACAATCGCACGCGCAATCCGCGTAGGCCAAGCAGCCAGGCACAAAGCAATCCGACCGGTCCGCCGCCCGCAACCAGCACCAAGTTGCCGTCACCTCTCATTTACCTGCTCTTGCTTGCGCTGCGAAAGTGGATCAACCTTACGTTCTAAAATAGTTGAATTGTATCAGGATCGCAGCCTGTTTTCAGAGATGGCGACATGCACGTACGAGTGACACTGGCTTTCGCGATCATTCTTGCCTCCCTCACCGCCCACGGCACCCGCGCCGATGAGTGGCCAGCCAAGCCCATCCGGGCGATCGCGCCGCTGAGTCCGGGCAGCGCGGCCGATATCATCCCACGTATTGTCTTCGAACAAGTGGCGACGCAACTGGGGCAGTCGATCACCGTCGAAAACAGACCGGGAGCCAGCGGCACGATCGCTGCCCGCGCGGTCGCAACAGCAGATCCCGATGGCTACATGATCCTCGCAAACTCCTCCGCGCATATCATCGCGCCCTCAACTGTCGCGAATCTGTCATACGATGCGATCAAGGATTTCGCTGCGGTCGCACCGCTTGGCAGTCTACCGAATGTCCTTGTGATCTCGCCGTCGAAAAACATCCGGACGATTCAAGATCTGGTCGCCCTCGGAAAGAAGCGGCCCATAACCTTTGGATCGATCGGCGTTGGCAGTCCGATCACCCTTGCGACGGAACGCCTGCGTCTGAGCGCCGGATTCGAAACGCAGGCGATCCCATTCAAAGGCGCTCCAGAAGCGCTGGTCGAGGTGATGACCGGCCGCGTCGATGTCTACTATTCGCCAATCCTTGCTGCGCTGCCCTACATTGGCGACGGCAAGTTGATTCCATTGGCTGTGAGCAGCCCGACGCGCGCGCCCACGCTTCCCGACGTGCCGACGACGCTTGAATCCGGTTATCCGAATTCCGCTTACCAGTTTTGGATCGGCGTTTTTGCGCCGGCCAAGACGCCGCGCGCCATCGTCACCAAGCTGAACACGGAAATACAGAAGGCGCTGCAAGTGCCGGCCGTGCGCGAGAAGCTTGCCAAACTCGGCGTCCAACCCATGGCGATGAATAC
>DASWAK010000018.1:0-3703 GCA_036391175.1 Pseudolabrys sp. | reverse complement strand
TTCCGGCGCGCTCGTAACCATGGACAGCCGTATGTATGGCAACCACGGCGCCAAGGCCGCGATCGAAATCGCCCTGCATGATCTCACCGGCCGCGCTACCGGAAAGCCAGTGCATGCATTGCTTGGTGAGAAAAAGCGCAGCCGTATGCCTTTGCTCGGCGTCATCGGCGGCGGTGACTACCAAAGCGATTTACATGATGCGGAAAAGAAAAAGGCTGCCGGCGTCACGGTCTACAAGATCAAGGTTGGCATCAACGCGCCGGAAAATGACGCGGCGCGCACGCGCGAGATCTGCAAGATTCTGGGCAGCGGCATGCTTATTTCTGCCGATGCAAACCAGGGCTACAGCCCCGAGCAGGCGCTTATCTTTGTAAGGGCGGTGAAGGGATCAGGACTCGATTTCTTCGAGCAACCGGTGGCGGGTGACGACCTTGCCGGCATGGCCGCAGTCGCGGCGGCAACCGACATTGCAATTGGCGCCGACGAAGGCATTCATTCGCTCGAAGACATCAGGCGTCATCATGAGCGCCAAGCCGCCCGCGGCGTGAGCCTGAAAGCAATAAAGCTGGGCGGCCTCCGTGCTCTCACCGAGGCCGGAAGCCTTTGCGACCGTCTCGGGATGAGTGTGAATATTTCATGCAAGACCGGCGAATCGAGCGTTGCCTGCGCGGCCGCACTGCATGTTGCCGCCGTCATTCCCAATATTGCCTGGGGCCTGACGCTCACGCATATCGGCCTCGCCGAAGACGTCGCTACCCAACCGCTCCCAACCGCCAAAGGCCATGTGGACAGCCTCGACCGGCCGGGCCTCGGTATCGATGTTGATGAAGATCGCGTTCGCCGTCACAGCGTAGAAATTGCTACGCGAAACGTAGCTTAAGGCGGCGCCGGTCCCAAAATCTTGCGCGCCTCCTGCAGACGCGCGACATGACGGTCAAATTCGAAGTTCGCGCCGTTTTGGGTTCGTTTTGCAAGTTTCGTTTTGGAAATTTGCTCTTAATTCGATAATTTCTCCGTTGCTCAACTTAAGGTAGTGTCCCTCCGTGCGCTCGGCTTGCCGGCGCTGCGCTGCGACGGACGAAATGAAAGGACTTGATGGCCGGACGCAGTGCAATCTCGCGCTCGCAAGCAATATCAAAAGCGCCCGCCTCGAATGGATCGGTAAAGCGCGCCACGCATCCGTCATCGAACGCTCGTCCGAAGCCCTCGCGATCATGCGCAACTTCCTGCGCGGATAGGCGCGATCAGCCCTTCAGGTGTTGGTTGAAAAAATCCAGTGTCAGCTTCAGCGCACGATCCGCTTCCGGCTTGCTGTACGTTTTGCCGCCGTAACGCGCAAAGGCGTGATCGGCGCCAGGATATTTGTGAATCGTGACGAGCGGATTGGGCGACAGCCGCCGTTCGAGTAGATCATTGACCTCCACCTGCACCCAGCGGTCCTTCATCGCCATATGAAGCACAAAAGGCCGATGCAAATTTGACGCTTCACGAATGCGGTGCTCGATATAGGTCCCGTAATAGGCCACCGCGCAGTCGATATCGGTGCGGCAGCACATCAGGTAACACAGCTTGCCGCCGAGACAGTATCCGACCGCACCCACCTTGCCGTTGCACTCGGGAAGCTGCTTCAGATAGGCGCGCGTGTCCTCCATATCCCGGACCGCGAGGTCATAATCGAAGTCGTAGTAGAGATCGAAAGCCTTCTTGACGTCTTCAGGGTTCTTGTCAGAGAGCTCGACACCCGGCTCCTGCCGCCAGAAGAGATCCGGTACGAGACAAACGAAACCTGCCTCGGCAAATTCATGGGCATGGTGGCGCATGGTGTCGTTGACGCCCCGTATTTCCATGATCGCGATGATTGTGCCGGCCGGCGTTTCATCTGGAATGGCGACATATGCGCCCATCTCGCCGTCGCGCAACCGCACCTTTACGTTTCGCGTTTGCATGGTTTTCTTACTGAAGCCTGAGAAGTGCGCGGGCATTGCCGCTGAAAATGCAGGCACGTTCCTCCGCGCCGATGTCGAGCGTCTCAATGGCTGCAATCGTCTTGGCGATCAGCCCCCGGCCTTGCTCCGCATCGAAGGGAGCGTCGGTCGCAAAGAGGCAACGTGACGTCCCAAAATAGGCATGGCCGCAAGCGGTCGCGGAGGCGTCCCCATTCAAGGCAGTGTCGGCATAGAGCATCTTGAAGTAATCGCCTGGCGGCATTTTCAGGCTCTCGGCGCCTGGATTGCGGTTCGGCTCGCCAAAAAAGATCTGCCGGAAGCCAAGCGCAATCCGGCCTGCAAAATAAGGGATCATTCCGCCCATATGGTGGGTGATGATTTTCAGCTTTGGAAGTTCATCAAAAAGGCCTGAATAGATCAGACGCGTCATGCAGGCTGTCGTTTCATAGGGCCATCCGAAGGTGAACCAGATTTCGTTTTCCGACATTTGTTCGGTTGAATAATCCGAAAACTGCGGACCGCGCATGGGATGCACCCAGACTGGCAGATCGTGCTGCACCATGCGGGCGAAGACCGGACGAAATTCGGGCGCACTCAGCGGCTTACCGGCGACATTGGTGAAAACCTGAATGCCTTTCGCACCGAGATCGTTTACGGCGCGATCGATCTCCTGAAGCGTGGCTTCGATATTGTTCATTGGCAGCGACGCGATAAAGGTCGGAAACCGGTATGGATAGCGCCGGCATAGTTCTGCTAATCCGTCATTGGCCATGCGCGCATAATTTGGCGTCTGCGCCAGCGATGGGAGCAGCTCAAGCGGTGGATTGGCCAGCGACAACACCTGCTGGTAGTCGCCGAACTGGTCGAGCAGCCGTAGCCGCTCGTCGAGATCCCACAGCGTGCGCAAGCGCGGGAACGCCGTCGCTGCCGGAAGGTCGGGCACAAGTTTTTTAAGCCGATCGAAATAAGGTGCCGGCATGAAATGATTGAATATGTCGATAATCACAACTGCGCCCCGGGAAGAGCGGAGAACTTACGCACTATCGTGACACCGTTTCAAGCTACCAACTCACCTGCGGCCACGACAGCTTGTCAGCGATTTCTTTTCACTATTAACTGGTTGTCGCGGCGCATAGCCTCTGCGCTCGCCTGCCGCCCCTGCGGCCATAAACAATGAGGCACGTCGGGGGGACTTTCATGCAAGCCAGTGACAGCAAATCGGCGGAATTGCTGGGGCGCCTTGAACGCCTGCCGTTTTCCCGCTGGCATCGAAATCTGTTCACGCTCTGCTTCATCGGTGTAATGTTCGACGCCTGCGACTTCGCGCTTTTCGGCATGGCGCTGCCACCAGTTGCGCGTGAATTCGGATTAAACCAGGCACAGGCGGGCTTGCTCGCGACAGTCGGCCTGGTCGGCGCCTTCCTCGGTGCGCTCTTCTGGGGCACGATTTCCGACTACATCGGCCGGCGTACATCATTTGCTGCAACTATCGGAATTTTTTCCGTCTTCACCGGCTTGGTTGCCACATCATGGAATGTGCTTTCGCTCTCCATCTTCCGTTTCATCTCAAATTTTGGGCTGGGCGGTGAAGTCCCGGTCGCGCTCACCTTGACTGCGGAATACAGCCCAAGCCGGATCCGCGGCCGCATGACGGGTTCGATGATGGCCGCGTTTCCGCTCGGGCTCGCTCTAGCGGCCTTGCTCGCCTACTTCATTATCCCGACCTACGGATGGCGCATGGTGTTTATCATCGGCGT
>DASWAK010000017.1:0-6229 GCA_036391175.1 Pseudolabrys sp. | reverse complement strand
CTGCTGGTGCTTCATCTCGTCGCGGTTCTCGACCGTCTGTCGGAGGACTCGGCATTACGGGACATAGGCCAGGCCCTTTTTGACCGGTTTTGCCAGGACATGGACCACAACCTGCGGGAAATGGGCGTAGGCGATCTCTCTGTGCCGAAAGAGATGCGGCGTATGGGCGAGGCGTTCTACGGTCGGATGCGTGCCTACCGAGCCGCGCTGGCGGCCCAAGGTGAGGAACCGCTGATCGAGGCTATGGCGTGTAATGTCTATGGCGGCGAACCACCGCTATCGGCTGCGCCGGCACGGCTTGCAGCCTATATGCGGGAAGCGGTACGTCAAATTAGGGGCCACCAATCGGCTAAACTGCTGGCGGGCGATTTGCGGTTCCCGGACCCGGACTCTATTGTTCTTGTTGAAGATAAAGGTCACTTATCAGAAGACTGAATCTATGGATAAAATTCAAAATCCATGGAGCGTGCTGGTGGATGTGGAAGATATTCCGGACGCCGGCCTGCATGTCGAAATCGATGCACCCGAAGCCGTGCGCGCCGCGCTGAGGGCGCTCACCAACTTGCGCGAATTGCCACGCCTCTCTGCGGTCTTCGATTTGGCACGCCAGGGTGCGGGTGTGCGCGTAGCCGGCCGGGTCAGCGCGCGGGTCGGGCAGATATGTGTTGTCACGCTTGAACCGGTCGAAAGCGATCTCGAAGAGTCAGTCGATCTGGTATTCGCGCCCGCGTTGGCGGAATCGGCGAAGGCCGGGACGGTCGAGCTCGGGACACAGGACGAGGACTCACCGGAACCGCTCGTCGGTGGCAAATTGGACCTGGGTGCAATCGCCACGGAATTCCTGCTTCTCGGCATTGATCCCTATCCACGAAAGGCGGGCGCCGAATTCGCGCCGGTCAAGGCAGACGACGGCGGCGCACGGCCGTTCGCGGCCCTGGAAGCGCTAAAAAAGCGCCTCGGCAGCGGTTAGTCAGAAGCGGGCGGGCCAGGGGATGAGAAGTGCGGAGAACCGGCTTGTCTGCTGCGACCGAGCGGCTATGGTCGCGCCCGTGCGCCGAATTCAAATGACCGCGCTGCCGGCACCCTTGTTAACGCCGCCAAGAGCGATCCATGCCGGATAAGGTTCGCATCGCGCTTGATGTTATGGGCGGCGACCATGGCGCGGCGGTGATTTTGCCGGGTGCCGACATTTCGCTCACGCGCCACCCAGACATTGAATACCTACTCTTCGGCAACAGAGCGACGCTGGAGCCGGTGCTCGATGGGCTGCCCCGTCTGAAAGCACGGTCGAAACTCGTGCACACCGACGTAGCAATCCGCATGGACGACAAGCCAAGTCAGGCGCTGCGTTACGGGCGCTGGAAGTCGTCAATGTGGCTCGCCATCGATGCGGTGAAGAAAGGTGAAGCAGATGCCGCGGTCTCCGCCGGCAACACCGGCGCGTTGATGGCAATGGCGCGCTTTAATCTCAAGATGATCAAAGGCATCGAGCGGCCTGCAATTGCCGCGTTGTGGCCGACGCTCAAGGGCGAATCCATAGTGCTCGATCTTGGCGCTTCGATCGGTGCAGATGAAACGCATCTGGTCAATCTTGCGGCCATGGGTAGCGCGATGGCGAGAGTGCTATTTGATGTTGAGCGGCCGACAGTCGGCCTGCTCAATATCGGTGTTGAGGAAGTTAAAGGACTTGAGCAGGTGCGTGAAGCAGGCCGCATCCTGCGCGAAGGTCAATTCCCACATTTCGACTACCATGGCTTCGTCGAAGGCGATGATATCGGCAAAGGGGTCGTCGACGTGGTTGTCACCGAGGGTTTCTCAGGGAACATCGCGTTAAAAACAGCGGAAGGCACGGCCCATCAACTCGCTTCTTATCTGCGCGCAGCGATGAACCGAACCTGGAGGGCGCGTCTTGGATATCTGCTTGCCCGACAAGCCTTCCGGACGCTGCGAGACAAGATGGATCCGCGCAGGTCGAACGGCGGCGTATTCCTCGGGCTCAACGGTATCGTCATCAAGAGCCACGGCGGCGCCGATGCCGAAGGGACAGCCGCCGCCATCGACATGGGTTACGACATGGTGCGCTATAAATTGCTGGCCAAGATAGGCCAGTCGATCGCGCGCGATCTGAAGGCGACAGCGACGGAGACATCGCGGCTAGCGAGCGGAGCAAGCTCGTGACAGAGTTGCGTTCGGTCGTGCTTGGCTGTGGAAGCTATTTGCCCGCGCGCATTGTCAGCAACGACGAACTCGCGCGTTCGGTTTCGACCACCGACGAATGGATCGTCCAACGCACCGGCATTCGCGAACGCCATATTGCGGCGCCGGGCGAGCTCACGTCCGATCTTGCGCTGCATGCCGCGCGTGCGGCGCTTGCCAACGCGCATGTCGAAGCAAATTCAATTGACCTGATCGTGCTTGCAACTTCAACGCCCGATCAGACTTTTCCGGCCACTGCTGTGTCGGTGCAGGCTGCACTCGGCATCACCCACGGAGCTGCGTTCGATCTGCAGGCCGTGTGTTCTGGCTTCATCTATGCGCTGCAGGTGACCGACGCATTGCTGCGTATCGGCGGTTACAAACGCGCGCTAGTGATTGGAGCGGAGACGTTTTCGCGCATCCTCGACTGGAATGACCGCACAACCTGCGTGTTGTTTGGCGACGGAGCGGGCGCTCTGGTTCTCGAAGCGCAACCGCAAGCAGGCACACGTGAAGACCGCGGGATCCTCACCACCCATCTGCGCTCGGATGGCCGTCATAAAGCGAAGCTTTATGTGGATGGCGGGCCATCGTCGACCCAGACCGTCGGCCACCTCCGCATGGAAGGCCGTGAGGTTTTCAAGCATGCGGTGGCCATGATCACAGATGTGATCGGGGATGCCTTCAAGGCGACCGGCTATTCTGCGGCGGATATCGACTGGTTCGTGCCGCATCAGGCCAACAAGCGCATCATTGACGGGTCTGCCCACAAACTCGACATTGCGCCGGAGAAGGTGGTGGTCACAGTGGACCGTCACGGAAACACTTCGGCGGCCTCCATCCCGCTTGCGCTGTCTGATGCGCTTGCAGATCGTCGAATCAAGCGGGGCAACCTCATCCTTTTGGAGGCCATGGGCGGAGGGTTCACCTGGGGTTCGGCACTTCTGCGATGGTGAAGGCTGGGTTGGGGGTCAGGGTAGTCGGGGGAATCTCATGACAATCTTTAAACGCCCCGTTGACCGCTTCCGGTCTTGCTAATATCGTCGATAATTCAGCGGGATACGTTCGCCGGGGGCAGGGCAGGCGATGACCGGAAAAACTGTGACGCGGGCCGACTTGTGCGAGGCGGTCTATCAAAAAGTCGGTCTTTCACGCACAGAATCCGCGGCTCTGGTTGAGTTGGTGCTCAAGGAGATCACCGACTGTCTAGAGCGCGGAGAAACCGTCAAGCTTTCGTCGTTCGGTTCGTTTGTAGTGCGTAAGAAAGGTCAGCGTATCGGCCGCAACCCCAAAACCGGTAAGGAAGTGCCGATCTCGCCGCGGCGGGTTATGGTGTTCAAGCCGTCGGCGATTCTCAAGCAACGCATCAACGGCGCCAGTGAGCCAGGCTAAGCCGTTATCCTCGTTAGCGTAACCGCGTTAGTATCAAACTCAGGAGAAGGACGCTTTGGACGACAAGGCGCCAGACGCATTTCGCACTATCAGTGAAGTGGCGGACGAACTCGATCTGCCGCAGCATGTGCTGCGCTTTTGGGAGAGCCGCTTTCACGAAATCAAGCCTATGAAACGCGGCGGCGGCCGGCGGTACTATCGCCCCGACGATATCGATTTGCTGCGCGGGATACGTCATTTGTTGTATGGCGAGGGCTACACCATTCGCGGCGTGCAGCGAATCCTGCGCGAGCAAGGCGTGAAATTCGTTCAGGCAGTATGGCAGGACGGTGCGCCGCAGCCCCCACATGGCGTGATAGAGGAAGACGAGTTCGCCAATGAGGCTGTGACAACAGAAGATGATGTCGACACCGAGGAAGAGCGTAGCTTGCGCGGTCGTCTGTCCTCGCTGATCGGACGTGATCTCGGTGATCGACAAGATGACGCAGTAAGCCGCGTCGAGCCGCCGCTGACCAGCGCGCCGGTTCCCCGCATTGATCCGACCGACCGCGCGATTCACGGTTTAACTGCGGCTGATCCATCAACGTCGGCGGAACCCATGGCGGCCACATCGCGACAGCCATCGTCTGGGACAACCGGTGGCGGCCTCGGACGTGAGGATCTGCGCAAATTGCACGCCGCGCTGCACGAGCTTGCCGAGTGCCGCAAGCTGATCGATGCGGTGGTTACGCGGCCGCATTAGCGGTATTCCCGTCAGCTTCGAGGCGATGAACCATTCGGGCATGGTACCCGACTAATGGCTGTGTAGAATGCTTTTGCCCGGCAAGCGCAATGAAGTCGGCACCGGTGTCATCAATGCGCTCACTATGGTTAACTCAACCCGCAAATAGCAAGCGAGGGAAGCCGTCTGCTGGCAGAGTAGCTCCAATCAATTTTGTGGATCGATTGCTATGGTCGCGTCGGAGGCCCTGATCATTGAACGTCCGTCGGACGACATAGTCGTCCTGAAGATCAATCGTCCGCAGGTGCGCAACGCGCTCAATCTCGATGTGCGCACGGGGCTTGCGGACGAGATCACGCGCTGCGGCGCTGATAGCGCCGTGCGCTGCGTGATTGTGACCGGCTCGGACGCGGCGTTTGCCGCAGGCGCCGATATCGGCGAGATGGCGGAAGCTGCTCCGGTCGAAGTCATGTCGCGAAATGTGCAGAGATACTGGCGCGCGATCATGGACTGTCCGAAGCCATTGATTGCGGCAGTTGAGGGATTTGCGCTCGGCGGGGGGCTCGAGCTTGCTTTATGCGCGGACATCATTGTCGCAGGTGAGGGGGCAAAGCTCGGTCTGCCCGAGGTTAAGGTCGGGATCTTGCCGGGCGGTGGAGGCACGCAAAAGCTTGCGCGTCTTGTCGGCCGCCATCGCGCCATGTTGCTGATCATGACTGGCAGAATGTTTGGCGCTGCTGAAGCATTGAGCATGGGCGTGATCAGCGAAGTGGCGCCGACAGGGCAGGCCCTCGCACGCGCGCTCGACATTGCGCGGGAGGTCGCGGCCATGCCTCCGATTTCGATCATGCAGATCAAGGAAATCGTGAATGCCGGCCTGAATGCGCCGCTCGAAGTTGCGCTGATGCTCGAGCGCAAGGCATTTCAATTGCAATTTGCCACGCGCGATCAGAAGGAAGGCATGCGCGCCTTCTTGGAAAAAAGAAAACCAAAATTCGAAGGGCAATAACGCGTGGCAGTGGATCTCTCCAGGTCCGATCTGATCGCTGCAGTATTCGGCGCCGGCACCATGGGGTGTGGCATTGCGCAGGTGTGTGCGCAGGCTGGCCTCACCACTTTACTGTTTGATTCCCGCGACGGTGCGGTGAAAGAAGCCATTGCGGTGATCGACAGGGGCCTTGAAGGCTTGGTGTCGAAGGGCCGTATGACCGCCGATGCCAAACGCGGCGTGCTCGAACGGCTGAAACCAATCGGCTCCTTCGACGAAGTAAAAGGCGCCGGCATTGTTATCGAAGCGATTGTCGAAGAGCTTGCGGCAAAGCGCGAGTTAGTCCGCGAACTGGAAAAATGTCTGGCGCAGGATGCGGTACTCGCGACGAATACCTCCTCGCTTTCCGTAACGGAAATCGCCGCCGGCTGCGAAAGGCCGGGGCGTGTCGGCGGCCTGCATTTTTTTAACCCGCCGCCGCTAATGCGGCTGGTGGAGGTGATCGGCGGCCTGCGGTGTGATCCGACGTTGGTCGAGGCGCTTGTCGGTTTTGTGAAACGGATCGGCAAACATCCCGTAGTTGCAGCCGACACGCCCGGCTTTGTCGTCAACCATGCGGGCCGCGCCTATGGGCCGGAGGCATTGCGCATCGTGTCGCAAGGTATCGCGAGCACACGTGAAGTCGACCAGCTGATGAAAGAGGCCGCCGGGTTCCGGATGGGCCCGTTCGAATTGCTCGATCTCGTCGGCGGGGACGTCACCCACGCAGTGATGGTGAGCATCTTCGAGCAATATTTTGGCGAGCCGATGTACCAACCCTCGGCGCAAATGGCGGTACGCGTCGCTGGTGGCCTGCTCGGCCGCAAGACCAAGCTGGGTTTCTACAACTATGATGGTCCGCCGGATGCGAGCCCGCCAACGGTTGCGGTTGT
>DASWAK010000016.1:0-4201 GCA_036391175.1 Pseudolabrys sp. | reverse complement strand
GTAAGCTAACGTTTGAAAGAACGTTGAATCGTTACTCAACTGGTTCCTTAAAATTCACGCACCATTTTGGCTGGAATTGTTTTTTTACTTTAGGCGAGCAATTGATTCTGCAGCTTTGGGTCACGCAATCCAATAATCCGTCCCCTCTGGTTTCGGTCGCGTCGGTTTTTGGTGCTGCAGCGTTTGCTGCTGGAGACAAATTATTTGGAACAGCCCGGGGGGCAGGCGAAGCTTGGGGAACGACCTCGGTCGTCGGAGGCGCAGGCTTGACTGGTTCATCTTGATGAAACCAGTCGCCCGATGCACATCCGGCAAGGCCGAGGAGGACCACAATACCTGGCAACCGTCTCATTATGCTTCGGCTCACATCCAATTATGATGAGCACTCGACAGTGTGTGCGGAGTATTAATAAGAGAGTCGCACAGCGACGAGGTGAACACCACCCTTTGGGTCCTTATTTTGTAAACTTTCTAGACTTTGCTGCGGACGGATAGGCACAAAGAGAGAGGTTCGCGGATCCGGTTCTACCGATTCTTCCTCGCCATTGTAAGTATGTTACCGCGAAGGCAGAAATCAGAACTGGCCTTGGCGCCAGTCACTGTAGTCGGGCGCGTGCAGGTTGGCCACCGTGGGCCGCCGGTGCTTGCCCGTGATCACCTTCTTGACGCGGTGACGTAACACCTTCGCCGGCGCCTCGTGCGCGGTTTTCGTTTGTACGATCCGCGGCCATGACTCTTTGTTAGCGTCCGGCGACGCCACCAACTCAGGCACAGACTCTGGACGTTCGCCTGCCGCTACGACCTGAACGACATGGTAGCCGCGGTCCTTGAGTTCTTTCAGCAGGGTCGGTAGGGCTAGAACGGTGGCCGGGTGAATGTCGTGTAACAACAAAATTCCGCGGCCTTTTTCTTCCAGCCGCCGCATCGCGCGCTTCACGATCTCCTTCGCACTGATGTGCTTCCAGTCATCAGCCACCACATCCGCACTCCATGTCACCAGCGATTTAGATGCTAGGTAGCCTTCGATGGCGCTGGTCCGGCCTAGACCTGGAATTCGGAAAAATGGCGAGAGCGCCTTCGGATCGCCAAGTGCGGCGTCGACAGAAGCGATGCCGCCATCGACTTGCCGTTCGACGCCAGGCATCGTTAGGCGCTGGAAGGCGTAGGGGTGGTTCTGGCTATGCGTCCCGATGGTGTGACCAGCATTGTAAATGCGACGGACGATTGACGGATAAGCGCGCGCCATATCACCAACCAGGAAATAAGTGGCCTTCACACATTGGGAGGCCAGCGTATCGAGAATGACGTTAGAATAGGGTGGTATCGGGCCGTCGTCGAAAGTGATCACCACCTCATGATCGTTGAGGGGTAACGTTTGCGCATACTGCATGCTGCCGATGCGGCTAAAGTCGCTCGGGCTAATCATGAGGACGCGGCTCGTGCCGAGCGCGTCTGGGTTACCGGGGCATAGCTCTACTGCCGCCGCGGCGAAGTTTCCGGCCAGCAACCAAAGAACTCCGAACAAAACACTGCGCATTAGGCCCTCGACCTGCCCGCGCCGTCCGCCTCCAACAAGAGGTTTCCCGACAATATGGCGTGCGACATTAATGTATCATTACGCGATGTGAACGCGGAGCGGCTTTGTTTTCCGATGTTTTCACCGAGGTGCGGCAAAAAAGCGACGCTTTTACTGGGAGGCGCCGCGGTTCCGGGCGGGAATCACGTGTACGATACTGTAGCCCCGCCGTTTTAGCTCACGCAGGAAGGCCGGCAGCATGTGCGCTGTCTGCACTTTGGTATCGTGAAATAGTACAATACCGCGTCCAACCTGCTCGATACGGGAAAGGATGAGGTGCAATTCCTGCTCCGGCGTCATTGGTACCCAGTCGCTCGCCCAGACATCAGCCCCGAACACAACTAGGCCGCGCTCGTTCATGTGGTCGAGGAGAGCGTGGCTTGAGGCGAATCCGGGAAAACGGAAGAATGGTGTTGTCGGCGTCCTGCGCCGCTCGCCGTAGAGCGCGAGCTCGTCGGCAGCAATGCCACGGTCGATTTCGGCTACCGCCCTCGCGAACGGCATGCGATTGAGCAGGGGGTGCGAATAGCTGTGGTGGCCCACGCTATGGCCCTCGGCCAGGGCTCGCCGCGCGAATTGTGGATATGCCGCCACATTCCTTCCCAGCAGAAAGAATGTCGCGCGCACGCATTCACTCTTCAGAGCATCCAGAACCTTCGGAGTCGTGCTGGGCCATGGGCCGTCGTCAAACGTCAGCACCAGCTCCTTGGCGCGTAAGGGCAGTGTTGAAGGGAACTGTTTGCGTCCGACTCGCGGCGTGCTCTCGGCGTCGACCTCGATCGTTCGCTCGGTTCCCAGCGCTTTCGGATTGCCGGGGCAGTATTCGGCCGCGGCGGTCAAGGGAGCGCTGACTGCGGCAATGGCGAGAAGGAGGATGCGGGTCATAGGCGTTCTGAAGTGGGCAATTGATCGCAACGGCTGGCGATCTGCAAGCCCGTGCTTGAAGGCAGGGTTTATGCGCTAAACATTTGCCCGCCCGTGGAGGCGGGCGTACAAGCGGCGCGCTTTCACTGTTTCGCCGGCAGGCTCCGACATGCTCGATCAGAAAAACGGAAACGACACCAAGGCTGCGCAACTGCCGCGCAACAAAGACGGCTCGATCCGTAAAACCTTCGTCAAAAGCGTCGCGCGCGGGATCGAAGCCGCGGATGCGTCGAGCCTGCGCGCGCTGGTCGGCGGCCTGCATGAATCCGACATGGGTGCGCTGATCGAGGCACTCGACGCCGAGCAGCGGCCGCGCCTGGTTGAAATACTCGGCATCGACTTCGACTTTACCGCGCTTACCGAAGTTGACGACGTGGTGCGCGAGGAAATCCTCGATGAACTGCCCCCACAAACAGTTGCAAAGGGGGTAAGCGAGATCGAATCCGACGACGCTGTAGCGATCCTCGAGGACCTGTCGACAGAAGAACGCGCCGAGATTCTCGATCAGATCCCGACGTCCGAACGCATTCCGATCACTCGCAGTCTCGAATATCCGGAGGATTCTGCCGGCCGGCGTATGCAGACAGAATTTATTGCGGTGCCGCCGCATTGGAATGTCGGCCAGGCTATCGACTACATGCGCGAAACGATGGAACTGCCGGAGCAGTTCTATGAGGTCTATGTGGTGGACGAGGGCGGGCACTTCCTTGGAGCCGTACCGCTTGATCGATTGCTCCGTAGCAAGCGACCGATGCCGATTTCCGAGCTGATGGAAAAAGAGCGTCCGCGTGTGAGTGCAGCCCAGGACCAGGAGGAGGTCGCGCGCCTGTTTCAGCGCTACAACTGGGTGACGGCGCCGGTACTCGACGCGGGCGACCGCCTGGTCGGTGTCATCACCTTCGACGACGTCGCCGACGTCATCGAGGAGGAGGCAGAAGAAGACATCCGCGCCCTTGGTGGTATCACCCACGACGAAGAATTGTCCGATTCGGTATGGACAATCGCGCGCGGCCGCTTCAACTGGTTGTTGATCAATCTCGCCACCGCATTTCTGGCATCGTCTGTGTTAGGCTTGTTCGAGGGTCAGCTGCAGAAAATGGTGGCGCTGGCCGTATTGGCGCCGATCGTGGCAAGCCAGGGCGGCAATGCCACCACCCAAACTATGACAGTTGCCGTACGTGCGCTCGCGACGCGCGATTTGAGCGATGCCAATGCCTGGCGGGTGATCATGCGCGAGCTCATGGTCGGTCTGCTCAACGGCATCGCCTTCGCTGTTATCACGGGTGCGGCGGCTTACATCTGGTTCAAGGTGCCAGGGCTCGGGTTGGTGATCGGCCTTGCCATGATCTGCAACCTTATCGCGGCTGCGCTCGGCGGAATTCTCATCCCACTTGCTCTTCACCGGCTCAAATTCGATCCGGCAGTGGCGTCAAGTCCGTTTGTGACCACAGTGACTGATGTGGTGGGCTTTTTCTCATTTTTGAGCATTGCCAGCCTGTGGTTCGGCCTGCGCTGAAAGGGTGTCGGCGCGGTTACGACTTGTTCACCCTATTTGCTGACCAACGCTTAAAGCCCAGTTCGTAACCCTATACCCGACGCTGCCTATTAGGCTGGGAGTATCCCGGTGCATGAGGTCAATACTGTAGCAGCGGGCTTAAATCCCGGCCGCTGGCTGCTGGCTTGGGCGAGGCGAAGGCGCGT
>DASWAK010000015.1:0-4833 GCA_036391175.1 Pseudolabrys sp. | reverse complement strand
GTTGCTCGAAGCGCAGCGCATGGCCTGGCCCGGCGGCAACCCAGTCGTCCACATTGGTGCGGAATTCAAGAACTCGGCCCGCCTCGCCAGCAGACGTCTTCATTTCCACAGCGAGAAACGGCGCATCGTCGACGACAATTCCGACCTTTTCGACTGGCGTGACCAGGAAATACTTGTCGCCTTCTCGTTTGAGCACCGATGCAAACAATTTGACCAAAGCCGGCCTCCCGATCGGCGTCTTCTGGTAGAGCCAGGTACCGTCCGAACCGATCCTCATGTCGATGTCGCCGCAAAAGGGCGGATTCCAGCGCTCCACGGGCGGCGGACCCCGGTTTTCACGTGGCAGCCCTGCCGCGATCCCCTCCAGTCCGCCCTGCCCTGCCTTCGCCATTGTTTTCCTTCGATAATCAAATGGCCGAGCGCCTGTTCGCATCTTCGTGATTACCCGGTCTGGCGACGGAAGATAGCGTAAGCTTGGCCATAGGTTGAGGCAGATTCGGCCCGAATGGTCGCGTCGAAATCGGCGCTGGTGTGTTTGTTGCATAGCACCCAGCGAGGCTCCATGCGGGCGATGAAAGGATTCGACATCATGGCGAAGGCTGGCGGCGAAAGCCTGGAAAAACTGGAAGACATGATCGTGCGGGCGGCGGAATCCACGGCCGCGCACGTGCGCGCCGCAAAGGCCGCAATCGGCGCAGTGATCTTTGGTCAGGATGTGGTCGTAGGTCACGCGCTGGTCACCGTGCTCTCCGGCGGTCATGCGCTGCTGGTGGGCGTACCTGGCCTCGCGAAAACCAAGCTGGTTGAGACCATGGGCATTGCGCTCGGTCTCGATGCCCGCCGCATCCAATTCACGCCTGATCTGATGCCATCCGACATTCTCGGCACCGAGGTGCTGGAAGAAAGCCCGGGCGGCAAGCGCAGCTTCCGCTTCATCGCGGGCCCGGTGTTCGCGCAATTGCTGATGGCCGACGAAATCAACCGCGCCTCGCCGCGGACCCAATCGGCACTTCTGCAAGCGATGCAGGAGCAGCATGTGACCGTCGCAGGAGCCCGTCACGATCTGCCCAAACCATTCCACGTGCTTGCAACGCAGAACCCGCTCGAACAGGAAGGCACCTATCCGCTGCCCGAGGCGCAACTCGACCGTTTCCTGATGGAGGTCGACGTCGCCTATCCCGATCAGGAAGCCGAGCGCAAAATTCTGTTCGATACGACCGGCGCAGAAGAGTCGCGCGCCAAACCGGCGATGACCGCCGAAGATTTGCTATCGGCGCAACGCCTGGTTCGCCGCCTGCCGGTTGGAGAATCCGTGGTCGAAGCGATCCTGGCGCTGGTGCGGTCGGCGCGGCCGGGCCCCGAAGCGGGCGACATCGGCAAGCTGATTTCGTGGGGGCCCGGGCCGCGCGCCAGTCAAGCGCTAATGCTGGCGGTTCGCGCACGCGCACTGCTCGATGGCCGCTTCGCGCCCTCGGTCGACGACGTGCTCGAACTGGCAGAACCTGTACTCAAGCACCGCATGGCGTTGACTTTCGCCGCGCGCGCAGAAGGCGAAACCATCCCCAACGTGATCCGGCGGCTGAAGGCGCGCATCGGATAGTCGTGATCGTGGAGCCAAATCCGAACATCGAGACAGGTACGATACGGCAGGTAACTGTCGGCGCCCGCAAGTTGGCCGACGCCATGCCGCGCCTCATCCTCGAGGCACGCCGTGTCGCGTCGACTGTCATTCATGGCCTGCACGGCCGCCGCCGCGCCGGACCGGGCGAGAACTTCTGGCAATACCGCCGCTTCATGTCGGGCGAGCCGGCGCAGAATGTCGATTGGCGGCGCTCCGCACGCGACGATCATCTCTATGTGCGCGAGCGAGAATGGGAAGCCTCGCATACGGTCTGGATCTGGCCGGACCGATCGCCGTCGATGAGCTTTGCATCTGCCTTGTCGACCGACAGCAAGCTCGAGCGCGCCCTGGTGATCGCCTTTGCCCTTGCTGAAGTGCTGGTACAGGGCGGCGAACGAGTCGGAATGCCCGGCCTTATGCGCCCGACCGCGAGCCGCAACGTGATCGAGAAGATGGCAGAAGTTATTCTGCATGATCTCGCCGATCGCGCTAGCCTGCCGCCATCGTTCGCCCCGTCTCCTCTGTCCGAGGTCGTGATGTTGTCCGATCTATGGGCCCCGATCGGCGAGGTGCGGGGCACAATCGCCCAGCTCTCGGCGTCCGGCGCCCACGGCCACATTGTGCAGATCGTCGATCTAGCTGAAGAAAGCTTTCCCTATTCCGGTCGCGTCGAATTCATCGAGCCGGAAGGCGCCGGCAGCGTTACTGCCGGCCGCGCCGAGACCTGGCGTAACGACTATCAAGGTATCGTCGCGCGCCATCGCGCCGCAATCCGCAGCGAAACGGATTTGCGCGGTTGGAGTTTCGCCGTCCATCGCACCGACAGGCCGGCAAGCGAGCTCTTGCTGGTGTTGCATTCACGCATGGGCGACAACGCGCAACCGGTTGTCATCAATAGCCGGCACGAACCGGCAAGCCCTGCGAGCGCCGCATGATCGGTTCCCTGCCGCTTGGCTTTGCCCAGCCACTGGTGCTGCTCGGCCTGCTCAGCCTTCCGGTCCTCTGGTGGCTATTGCGGCTGGTGCCGCCTCGCCCGCGGCGCATCGACTTTCCGCCGACGCGGCTGCTGTTCGAGATAGCGCCCAAGGATGAAACGCCCGCACGCACGCCCTGGTGGCTCACACTGCTGCGGCTCACGCTGGCGGCCCTGGTGATCATCGCCGCGGCCGGACCGATGTGGAATCCTCCGCTCGCGACAGCAGATCGGGCGGGGCCGCTGCTGATCTTGCTCGACGACGCCTGGCCTGCGGCGTCGACCTGGGACGCGCGGCTGCGCACAGCGGACGAGATGATCGTGCGCGCCGAAGCGGACAATCGCGGCGTCGCGGTGCTGCCGCTGTCGGAAACCGAACGCGACATCTCCTTGCAAATCGCCGGCGCCGCTCGCGTACAGATTAAACAAATCACGCCGAAGCCTTATGGGATCGACCGTACAGAGGCGCTGCCAATGATCGAGCGCTTCCTTACTGGCGCCCCGAACGCCGAGATTGTCTGGCTTTCGGATGGCGTCGATCTCAGCAAAGGACCTAACTTTGTCGAAGGCCTGAAGCGGATTATCGGCAGCCACCCGCTCACAATCGTCGAGGGGGGGCTGCCGATGTCACACGCGCTCACTGCCGCCGACAACGCTGCCGGCGCGTTGACGGTGAAGGTGCTGCGCGCGCAAACCGGGCCCGCGGATACCGGCACGGTGGGCGCGATCGATCTCAAGGGTCTGCCGCTGGGCGAGGCGCCTTTCAGTTTCAAGTCCGACGAGCGCGAGGCCGACGCCGTGATCGACCTGCCGGTCGAAATCCGCAACGACGTCGCCCGACTTGAAATCGTTGGCGAGCGATCGGCGGGCGCCGTGCAGCTGCTCGATAAGCGCTGGCGCCGAAGAACGGTCGGTGTCGTGTCCGGATCAACCGCTGACCGCTCGCAGCCATTGATCGGTGCAACCTACTATCTCTCCCGTGCGCTCAATCCATTCGCCGACGTCAGCCTCACCGAGGGCGTCGCGCCAGCAGAAGCCATAAAGCGGTTTCTAGACCGGCATCTGCCAATGGTGATTCTCGCCGATGTTGGCAATGTCACCGAGGCGATGCAGAGCCTGAACAAGTGGATTGACAATGGTGGCGTGCTCGTGCGCTTCGCCGGCCCGCATCTTGCGCGCGGCGACGATAATCTCGTGCCGGTGAAATTGCGGCGCGGTGGCCGCATCCTGGGCGGCAGTATGAGCTGGGAGAAGCCACAGCAGCTCGCCGGCTTCTCGCGCGAAAGCCCGTTCAACGGAATGCCAGTTCCAACTGACGTGACGGTTACGCGTCAGGTGCTGGCCGAGCCGGACTCGCAACTCACCGACCGCACCTGGGCAACGCTGGCCGACGGCACGCCGCTGGTCACCGCCGAACGCCGCGGCAAGGGATTGATCGTGCTGTTTCATGTCACCGCCGACAGCCGCTGGTCCGATCTGCCTCTGTCGGGCACCTTTGTCGACATGCTGCGGCGCCTGGTGGCGCTCGCCGGCTCCAGTGCGACGGCCGAAGGTGACAACAGCGCGGTCGAGAACGCTGGTCGCCGCGCGACGCAGGTCGTGCCGCCGACACGGGTGCTCGACGGCTTTGGGGCGTTTTCAACCCCGCCGCCGACCGCCCGCCCCATTCCGAGCAACTACACCGGGCACGCCAGCCTCGATCATCCGCCCGGATTCTACGGGCCGCCTGAAGGCCTGGTCGCGGTCAATACGCTCGCTCCCGCCGACCGCCTCGTGGCGCTTGATGTCTCGCCCCTCAACGCACGGCTCGACGCTTACCGGCACAGTGAGCCGCTCGACTTGCGTGGGCCGATTTTCCTCGCCGCGCTGGCCTTGCTCATGCTTGACGCGCTGATCGTGGTCATGCTGTCCGGTGGGCTGAGCGCCTTATGGCCGCGCCGACGTGCGGCAGCGGCTCTGCTGGCGGCTGGCCTGTTCGCTTCCCTGACCCTGCCCAATGCGGGGCACGCGCAGCCCGCGTCTCAGCCGCAGCAGACGCCGCCACCACTGACGGCGCAGCAGGAAGACTTCGCCATGAAGGCGACGCTGCAGACGCACCTTGCCTACGTTATCACCGGCGATGCCGCCGTCGACGAGATCAGCAAGGCGGGCTTGCAGGGGCTCACGCTGTTTCTGGCGCAGCGCACGGCCCTGGAAGCCCTCGATCCCGTCGGGCTCGATCCGGCGCGCGATGAGCTTG
>DASWAK010000014.1:0-3296 GCA_036391175.1 Pseudolabrys sp. | reverse complement strand
TAGGCCCAGCCGATCAGAATGCCGAAAATATACGCCAGCGCGTACCAGCGGATGGCGAATGGGCCGATATGTACCAGCACCGGATCGAAGGCTGGATACGGAATAACAAGCAAGGGCATGGCAAGGTCCGATTCGTGGGTGCTGAACCGCATGAGTGGTAGCATGCCGGGTCTTGCGGCGGGATAATCGGATCGCCATTGTGGGTGGCAACCTTGTGGCGGAGATGAAACATGACCCAGACAAGCAACCGTTTTTTCGACGAAATGGCGCGTCTGATGAATGACGCTGCGGGAGTGGCCCAAGGGGTGCGGCGCGAATTCGACACGCTGTTTCGCAACCAGGCTGAGCGTATCCTTCGCGATCTTGACGTCGTGCAGCGGGAGGAATTCGAGGCGGTTAAGGAAATGGCGCGGCTGGCACGCGAAGAGAATGAGGCTCTGAAGGCGCGCATCGCGGCGCTGGAAGCCAAAGCCGACAGGTCTGGCAAAAAGGCCAAGGACTCGGCTGTCGCCTAGGCCCACTAACGGGGCCTGACCCGGATTTCTTGCCCTTTACGAACGCCGCCGCTATAACCCGCCCGGTTCGCGGCCCCCGGCACCCCTGGAGGCTTGCCGCGTACGCAGGCGGCGAAAAAAAGCCGCCTTTTCCATTGGGTTAGATGAGGGATTCAAGATGGCGACCGTCCAAGAATTGAAGGCGACGGCGCGTCCGAAAGGCGGCAAGGGGGCCGCCCGGGCTGCGCGTCGCTCCGGCCGCGTGCCGGGCGTGATCTACGGAGAGAACAAGCCCCCGCTGATGGTCCTGCTCGACCATGACGAACTGCGCAAACGGATCTATGCCGGGCGCTTTCTCACGACGCTTTACAATCTCGATGTGGACGGCACCAAGTATCGGGTAATCCCGCGCGATTTCCAACTTGACGCGATCAAGGATTTGCCGATGCACGTCGACTTTCTGCGCGTGTCGGAAGGCGCCACCATCCGCGTGCACATCCCTGTGCACGTGCTCAACGCCGACCAGGCGCCCGGCGTGAAACGCGGCGGCGCGGTTAATATCGTCACCCACACGGTCGAGGTGATCTGTCCGGCGGACGCTATTCCAGAGTCGATTGACGTCGATATTTCCAGCCTCGACATCAATCACTCCAAACATCTCACCGACGTGGTGCTGCCCGGGAATGTCCGAGTGATCGGTCGTCCCGACATGACGCTTGTCACTGTCGTGCCGCCGTCGGGCTACGCGGAAGAGATGAAAGCCGCCGCCGAAGCTGCCGCGGCTGCCGCAGCTGCCGCGGCCGCTGCTGCTGCTGCTGGTGCAGTCCCCGGCGCCGAAGGTGCTGTTCCCGGTGCGGCTCCAGGTGCTGCGCCAGGCGCTGCGGCTCCCGCGGCGGGCGCTGCGCCTACCGCCGCCGCGCCGGCGAAGCCGGAGAAGAAGTGAGGCAGCGTGTAAGCCTCGTCGTCAGCGTTTGCGTAATCGCCAAAGCGCATGATCCCGAAAAGTGGGTATCGGTTTTCGGAAAAGATCATGCGCAAACTCTAAGACAGCGCCGTTGACGTCATGCTGCTTTTCGTCGGCCTCGGCAATCCCGGCCCAAAGCACGCCGGCAACCGACACAATATCGGTTTCATGGTGGTGCAGGCGATTGCGCGCCGCCATGAACTTTCGCCATGGCGCCGCCGCTTTCAGGGCGTTGCGGTGGAGGGCAATATCGCGCACGAACGAGTGCTGTTGCTCTTGCCCGGCACCTATATGAACGAGTCGGGACGGGCGGTGGTGGAAGCTGCGAATTTCTACAAGCTCGAGCCCGGCAGCATCGTAGTGTTTCATGACGAGGTCGATTTGCCTACGGCAAAAGTCAGAGTGAAAGTGGGCGGCGGCGTCGCCGGGCACAACGGCTTGCGTTCGATCACCGCCCATGTCGGCAATGACTATAAGCGCGTGCGCATCGGCATCGGCAAACCGGACGTCAAGGAGCTAGTGCCGATGCACGTTCTCGGCGATTTTTCCAAAAGCGACTGGGCCTGGGTAGAGGCGCTCTGCGATGTCATCGCCGACAATGCTGCGCTTCTGGTCGAGGGCAAGGATTCTACGTTCCAGAACAAAGTGCACCTCGCCATGGAAGCCAAGGGGTTCGGCAACGACGAGGAGCCGCCCGGCTCCGAATGACAACGTAAGTTACGAGACGACACTGTCATGGGATTCAAATGCGGCATCGTAGGCCTGCCGAATGTCGGCAAGTCGACACTTTTCAATGCGCTCACGCAAACTGCGGCAGCGCAGGCGGTCAATTACCCTTTCTGTACCATCGAGCCGAATGTCGGCGAAATCGCGGTGCCGGATCCACGTCTGGACAAGCTGGCGGTACTCGGGAAATCGGATCAGATCGTTCCGACACGCATCACTTTCGTCGATATCGCCGGCCTGGTGCGCGGCGCCTCCAAGGGCGAGGGCCTCGGCAACCAGTTCCTCGCCACCATCCGCGAAGTGGACGCGATTGTGCACGTGGTGCGCTGCTTCGAGGATAGCGACGTCACGCATGTGGAAGGCAAGATCGATCCGATCGCCGACATCGAGACCATCGAGACCGAGCTTATGCTGGCCGATCTCGACAGTCTGGAAAAGCGTGTCGACAACCTCGAGAAAAAGGCCAAAGGCACCGGTGAAGATGCCAAACAAGCCAAGGAAATGCTCGATCTAATCGAGCGCTCGCTTATTCTGCTGCGCGACGGCAAGCCCGCGCGCATGGTCGAGCGCAAGCCCGAAGAGGAAAAGCTGTTCCACTCGCTCGGCCTGTTGACTTCAGCGCCCGTACTCTATGCCTGCAACGTCGAGGAAGCGTCCGCCGCGACTGGCAATGAATTTTCGCGCAAGGTCGAAGAACGGGCCAAGGCCGAGGGCGCGGTCGCGGTCGTGATCTCGGCCAAAATCGAATCGGAGATCGTGGCGCTGCCGCCGGAGGAACGCGCGGACTATCTGGAAGCACTCGGGCTTAAGGAAACCGGGCTCGATCGTCTGGTTCGCGCCGGCTACGCGCTGCTGCACCTGGTAACATATTTCACGGTCGGGCCAAAGGAGGCGCGCGCCTGGACAATCACGCAGGGAACCAAGGCGCCGCAGGCGGCCGGTGTTATTCATTCCGACTTCGAGCGCGGGTTCATCCGGTCCGAAACTATTTCCTATGACGACTACATCGCCTGTGGCGGCGAAGTCGGCGCGCGCGAGACCGGCAAGATGCGGCTGGAAGGCAAGGACTATGTCGTGGCCGACGGCGACGTCATGCATTTCAGGTTTGCGAC
>DASWAK010000013.1:0-25898 GCA_036391175.1 Pseudolabrys sp. | reverse complement strand
GCCGCCTTCGGCCGCGGGCGCAGCACCGGCAGCTTTCGCCGCTTCTTCTTCCTTGGCCTTGCGCTCTTTCCGCGGGATTGCCTTCTCCGGATTATTGCGCTTCGGCCGCTTCATGATGCCGGCGGCATCCAGGAAGCGCATCACGCGATCGGATGGCTGCGCGCCCTTCTTCATCCATGCCTGCACCTTGTCGAGATCGAGCTTGAGCCGCTCGGTCTTTTCCTTCGGGAGCAGCGGATTGAAATAACCAAGCCGTTCAATGAAGCGGCCATCGCGCGGCGCGCGACTGTCGGCGACGACGACATGATAAACCGGCCGCTTCTTTGTGCCGGCACGGGCAAGACGGATAACGAGAGACATTCTTTAGTCCTTTCTCACTCTATTGATCGTTGATCACTTCTTCTTTCCGAGTCCGGGCGGCAGGCCGCCTGGCAATCCAGGAAACGTTCCGCCCAGGCCCGGCAAACTGGGTATGTTTGGCGGTAACTTCGGCATTGTCGGCGGAAGGCCGCCAGCGCTAGGCATTCCCGGCGGCAATTGTCCGCCTGGCATTTGCTTCGCCATTTCGGCGATCTGCTCCGGCGTCGGCATACCGGCGCCCATTCCCATCGCCTTCGCCAGCCCGGCAAGTGGACCGCGCTTGCCGCTGTTCATCATCTTCATCATGTCAGCCATGCCACGATGCATCTTCAAGAGCTTGTTAATCGCTTCGGGCGTGGTTCCGGAACCTGCAGCGATCCTCTTCTTGCGGCTGGCTTTGAGAATGTCAGGGTTGCGCCGCTCTCGCGGCGTCATCGAATCGATGATGGCAATCTGACGTTTGATGACGCTTTCATCGAGATTGGCAGCGGCGAGCTGGTTTTTCATTTTGGCGATGCCCGGCAGCATGCTCATCAGTCCGCTCAAGCCGCCCATCCCCTGCATCTGTGTGAGTTGTTCGCGCAGGTCGCCGAGATCGAAGGCACCTTTGCGCATCTTCTCGGCGGCGCGCATTGCCTTTTCGGCGTCGATATTGGTGGCAGCCTTTTCCACCAGCGCAACGATGTCGCCCATGCCGAGGATGCGGCCAGCGATGCGCGCGGGGTCGAATTCCTCAAGTGCGTCCAGTTTTTCGCCGGTGCCGATGAGCTTGATCGGCTTGCCGGTGACCGCGCGCATTGACAGCGCAGCGCCGCCGCGGCCGTCGCCATCGACGCGGGTCAGGACGATTCCGGTGAGTCCGACCCGCTCATCGAACGAACGAGCGAGATTGACCGCGTCCTGACCCGTCAGCGCGTCGGCGACCAAAAGCACTTCGTGCGGATTGACCGCGCGCTTGACCTCGGTCGCCTCGCTCATCATGGCGTCGTCGAGTGTCGTGCGTCCGGCAGTGTCGAGTATCACCACGTCGTAGCCGCCGAGCTTGGCAGCTTCGATGGCGCGTCGGGCGATCTGTGGCGGCGTCTGGCCTTCGACCACCGGCAGGGTGTCGATCTGCGTCTCGCGACCGAGGATGGCGAGCTGTTCCATCGCCGCCGGACGGCGGACGTCGAGCGAGGCCATCAGCACTTTCCGGCGTTGCCGATCGGTGAGGCGCTTCGCGACCTTGGCGGTGGTCGTGGTTTTGCCGGAGCCTTGCAGGCCGACCATCATGATGGCGACTGGCGGCGCGGCATTGAGATCGATGCCCTGACTGTCGGTGCCGAGTGTCGCGATCAACTGGTCGTGCACGATCTTCACGACCATCTGGCCGGGACTGACCGACTTCATCACCTCGACGCCAACCGTCTGTTTCTTCACGCCATCGGCAAATGCGCGCACAACGTCGAGTGCCACGTCGGCTTCGAGCATTGTGCGGCGGACTTCGCGTAATGCGCCGTCGACCTCGGCTTCGGTGAGCGCGCCGCGGCGAGTAAGGCGGTCAAGAGCGCCGCCAAGTTTTTCTGACAGGTTGTCGAACATCACCCTGCAAACACCTTTGCGCCCGAGGGCGCATTGCGCTGTCGGGCGATGGCCTCCGGCCTCTTAATGGACCGGGCGGCGAAGCTGAATTTCCACGTCTCTATCGAGAACGTGCGGAACCTAGGGTTGGGGTGTGGCCAAGTCAAGGCGGCCTGCCCCTCACTGAATGGCTAGATACTTTATGACGTTAGTTCATAGCTAACGGTGACAATTGCCTTCAGAGTCTGTTCGCCAGGGGCGATCGGAACCGCGCCGGCGCGCAGGGCCTGTATCGGCCGCGGGGGCGGGGCTGATCCTTCTTCGGTGATCGAAACCACGCGGCCAAGCTTCGCGCCGGCCGCCTTTGCGTAAAGTTCGGCCTTGCGGCGAGCATCCGCGATAGCGTCATCGCGCGCCTGGTCGAGCAGCTTCGATTGCTCCGAGACCACGAATTCGATGCCCGACATTTCGTTGGCGCCGGCAGTAATGGCGCGGTCGAGGACTGTCGGCAGCTTGTCGATGTCGCGGATTCGGACTGTGACCTGATTGCTGGCCTGGAAACCAGTGAGGCGCGCCGTACCACTCTTGTTCGGGTCGTATTGCGGCTGCAGCGACAACCGCGACGTCTGGATGTCGCGATCGGCGACGCCGGTATCTTTAATGGCGGCGAGTACAGCGGTCATCTGTCTTGCGTTTGCCTCGCTCGCCTCGCGGGCTGTCTTTTCCTGGGTGCCCACGCCAAGGCGGATCATCGCGGTGTCGGGTGCGACCGCAACCGTCGCCTCGCCGGTCACCGTCACGAGTTTCTCTGCCGCCTGCGCCGCGCCGAGCGCGAGGGCGGCTACGAACAGAACGAACAGAGCGCGCGATACGATCATCACTTCACCGGTACGAAGACATTCACCACCAGTTTGTTGGGATCGCTGTTCACTGGGTCGGTGGCATATTCCTCGATGAACAGGTCTTTAGCCTCGAGCCGTTTGTCGTCGAGATAATTTGTGATCGCTTCGTAGGTTGAATCCATGGCGTCGTAGGAGCCACGATGGACAAATTTGAGGGCTTTGCCTGACGGCCCTGGGCCGACAGAGATATCGCCCTTCGGCGGATCTTTCGGCACCTGTGCGACCGGCAGCGCGGCCTGGAATGAAAAGCCCGCGTCGTCCGTCTGGGTGTAGATGGTTATGGCCGGACCCACCGGCTTGACGTCCTGCTTGTCGAGATATTCGTGCAATGATTTAAATGCGTCGACCAGAGTGTCGAAGGCGCTATCCCATTTGCTGTAGCCCTTCATGTAGACAATCGTACGCTCCGGCAGCGTCACCTGCTCGCCGAAGGCATCCCCTGGCTGCAATGGCGATGGCGAGGCCGGGCCCGCTGTCGGCGGAACAGGCGGCATCGGTTCGCTTGGTTTGGGTGTCGGGCTTTGCGCGTAAGCCATGTTGACGGCCAGCGCAAATGCCAAAGCCGCAACGGTCGAGGCGAGCGATAAGGGCGACATCACGGTACTCCGTCGAGTGCGGCGGTCCGGCAATTCGCCAGGATTGGTGTGCATTCTAGCATGGCCTCTGGCCAACCCGCGTTTATTCGCCATATAAACCGGGCGAAACCCGGGCAAAGCATGATATGGGCGCGCTCGCCAATCAGTCCTTCGTGAAGATGAACGGGATCGGCAATGAAATCGTTATTGTCGATTTGCGCGCGCGCGGCGGCCAAATTGAAGCCGAAGAAGCGCGCGCAGCCGGGAGGCCGGACGGAGTGCCCTACGATCAGCTAATGGTGCTCTATCCACCGCGCACGCCCGGCACCGACGCATTCATCCGCATCTACAATAATGACGGTTCGGAAGCCGGCGCCTGTGGCAACGGCATGCGTTGTGTCGCTGATCTGGTGGCAAAAGAGAGCGGCAAGAATTCGCTTACCTTCGAAACCACCGCCGGCATTCTTAATTGTTGGCAAGGCGCCGATGGTCTGTTCACCGTGGACATGGGACCGCCGCGCTTCAAGTGGAATGAGATTCCGCTGGCAGAGGAATTCCGCGATACACGCGCCATCGAATTGCAGATCGGGCCGATCGACAAGCCAGTGCTGCATTCGCCTTCAGTCGTGAGCATGGGCAATCCGCACGCGATCTTCTGGGTCGATGACGTCAATGCGCACGATCTCGCACGGCTTGGACCGTTGCTTGAGAATCATCCGATCTTTCCCGAGCGCGCCAACATTACGCTCGCACAGATCGTTGCACGCGATCACATTATCATCCGCACTTGGGAGCGAGGCGCCGGCCTCACCAAAGCCTGCGGTTCAGCCGCCTGCGCGGCTGCGGTCGCAGCCGCACGGCTCAGGAGAACTGACCGCAAGGTGAGGGTCACGTTGCCAGGTGGCGAACTGACGATCGACTGGCGCGAAAAGGACGATCACGTTCTGATGGTCGGCCCGGTCGAATTCGAATTCAAGAGCCGCTTTGATCCGGCGCTGTCCGCCAAGGCGGTCGCGCCGTGAGTGTTGAAGTCGTCACATTCGGCTGCCGCCTGAACGCTTACGAGTCGGAGATGATCCGCCGCGAGGCTGCCACCGCGGGCGTCGCTGATGCGGTCGTCGTGAACACCTGCGCAGTAACGGCTGAGGCCGTGCGTCAGGCGAGGCAGACCATCCGCCGCCTCAAGCGCCAGCAACCGGACGCACGCATCCTGGTCACGGGCTGCGCCGCGCAGACCGAAGCAAATACTTTTGCGGCAATGCCCGAAGTCGACCGCGTCATCGGCAACGAGGAAAAATTTGATACCCAAGCCTGGGCGGCGGGCGAGAAAATCGCAGTGTCCGACATCATGGCGGTGAAGGCCATGCGGCCGCACACTATCGACAGCATCGATGGCCGCACCCGCGCATTCGTTCAGGTGCAGAACGGGTGCGATCACCGCTGCACCTTCTGCATAATTCCTTACGGTCGTGGAAATTCACGCTCACTGCCGATGAACGAAATAGTAGCGCAAGCGCGACGTCTGATTGAGAACGGTTACCGCGAGATCGTGCTTACTGGTGTCGACATCACCAGCTACGGAACGAATTTGCCTGGTAAGCCGCACCTTGGCGCGCTGATCAAACATATCCTCAAGGAAGTGCCCGAGTTGGCGCGCTTAAGGTTGTCCTCGATCGACTCGGTTGAAGCCGATGACGATCTTCTCGACGCGCTTGCCAACGAGCCACGGCTGATGCCGCATCTGCATTTGTCGTTGCAGGCTGGTGACGATCTCATTCTCAGGCGTATGAAGCGGCGGCATTCGCGTCGCGACGCGATTGCCTTCTGCGAACAGGTCAGGCAGCTGCGGCCTGATGTTGCCTTCGGCGCTGACATCATCGCCGGCTTCCCGACCGAGAACGAAGACATGTTCTCTCGCTCGCTCGAGCTGATCGACGAGTGCGGGCTGACGCAGCTGCATGTCTTTCCTTTTTCGGCCCGGCCTGGCACGCCCGCCGCACGCATGCCGCAAGTCGACCGCGTCATCATCAAGGAGCGGGCACGCCGCCTTCGCGAAAAAGGCGCAATGGTTCTGCGCTGTCATCTCGATCGGGAGGTTGGCGGCTGCCGGCGTGTGCTCGCCGAGGCCGGCGCGCTTGGACGCACGGAGCAATTCACGCCGGTGCGGCTTGCCGAGCCAACACCGCCCGGTGTTATTCTCGATCTCACGATAACAGGACATGACGGCCGGCGATTGTTGGCCGCTTAGGGGAATGACAATGGCCTATCGCGATCATCTGATCACGACCATGGAGCAGCTCCAATCACTCTACGGCGAAAAGATGAGGACCTCGGTCATCAAGGAGATTGACCACATCAATGACGGCTATCGCAAACTGATCGAAACCGCGCCATTCGTGGCAGTGGCTACCTCAGGGCCAGAAGGCTTGGATTGCTCGCCCAAAGGTGGCGCGCCCGGGTTCGTAAGCATTCTCGACGACAAGACTCTGGCCATACCGGACCGACCGGGCAACAATCGCATCGATGGCTTTCGCAACATTGTGCGTGATCCGCGCATCGCGTTGCTGTTTCTTATCCCCGGCGTCGGCGAAACCTTACGCGTCAATGGCCGCGCCTCAATTTCGATTGACCCTGAACTGATGCAAAGCTTTGCGGTCAACGGCAAGCTGCCGCGCTGCGTGCTGATCGTCCATATCGAGAGCATTTACTTCCACTGTTCGAAGGCGATTGTGCGCTCGAGATTGTGGGACGAAGCAACCAAAATCGACCGCAAAAGCCTGCCTTCGACCGGCAGCATCATTGCCGAGCTCAGCCAAGGCAAACTCGGCGGCGAGACCTACGACCGCGAAGCGCCGGAACGGATCAAGGCGCAGCTTTACTGATGCTCTCACCTGGCCAGCCGCAGATGGCGAGTTTTTCGCGCATAGTTTCCGGCACCGGCGCGGTGACTTTCACCGGCGGCTTGTTCTTGGAAATTGGCACTGTCACTTCGCGAGAATGCAAATGAAGTGATGGTCCGCCAGTGCGCAGTGCTGTCCCGTAGATATTGTCGCCGACGATCGGCCATCCCATCTCGGCGCAATGCACGCGCAGCTGATGGGTACGCCCGGTCAACGGTTCGAGAGCGAGCCAGGTGAGGCCAGGTCCGCGACCCATCACTTTCCAGGTGCTTGCGGATGGCAGGCCGTGGCTGTCTGCCTTCATCCACCAACCGCGCGACTCGTCGCGCTTGGCGAGCGGAATGTCGATACGGCCTTCGTCCGCTCCGGGTCCGCCTTCAACCACTGCCCAATAGCACTTGCCGACTTTACCCTGCTTGAACAGCTTGCCGAGCAGCGCCAACGCCTTTCGATGCCGGCCGAGCACAAGGCAACCGGTGGTGTCGCGGTCGAGCCGGTGCGCCAATGCCGGCGAACGCGGCAATCCGAATCGCAACGCATTGAAATAGTCCTCAAAAGCATCGCCGCCCTTCGGGCCTCGATGAACCGGCAATCCTGCCGGTTTGTCGACGACCAGCATAAGTCCGTCGCGGTAAAGCAGGCGGGCGAGCATCTCTTCCGATGTCATGCTGAAACGGCTATCACGGGCGCCGCATGGACGACAGCACACAAGACCGAAACTGGTGGAAACGCCTGAGCGGCGGGCTCAAGCGCACCTCATCATCGCTGGGCGGTGCCGTCACCGGTCTGGTATCGAAGCGTAAACTTGACGCTGAAACACTGGAAGAACTGCAAAATGAATTGATCCGAGCCGATCTCGGTCTGGACTTCGCCGCGCGCATCGCGGATGTGCTTGGCGAAGGGCGTTTCGAGAAGGCAATTGCGCCCGACGAAGTGAAGGCGGTGCTCGCCGGCGAGATCGAAAAAGTTCTCTCGCCCGTCGCCAAGCCATTGGACGTAACGACGCGGCCATTCGTCATTTTGGTCGCAGGTGTCAACGGCTCCGGCAAGACAACCACGATCGGTAAGCTTGCTGCTCGTTTCCGTGCGGAAGGCAAAAGCGTGATGCTGGTTGCCGGCGACACGTTTCGTGCTGCTGCGATCGATCAACTGAAAATTTGGGGCGAGCGTACCGGCGCAAGCGTGATGGCGAATGAGCCGGGCGCCGATGCAGCCGGTCTTGCCTTTGACGCCATCACAGCCTCAAAGGCACAAGGCGTTGACGTAGTGCTGGTGGACACGGCGGGCCGGCTGCAGAATCGCGCCGAGCTGATGGGTGAACTTGAAAAAATGATACGCGTCATTCGCAAGGTCGAGCCAACCGCCCCGCACGCGGTGTTACTCGTGCTCGATGCGACCGTCGGTCAGAACGCGCTCAGCCAGGTGGAGATTTTCAGCAAGACCGCAGGGGTTACCGGTCTCGTGATGACCAAGCTCGACGGCACCGCGCGTGGCGGTATTCTGGTCGCCATCGCCGATAAATTCGGTTTGCCGGTGCATTTCATCGGTGTCGGGGAGGGCGTGGACGATCTGGCGCCATTCACTGCGCGCGATTTTGCACGTGCGGTTGTCGGGTTGGAATCATAGTCCAGGAAACGCATGGCAAAGAGAAAGCAACTCAATCCCGTCCTCAAGCTAGTGCTCGACATCGGGCCGCTGGTACTGTTCTTCGCGGCCAATGCAAGGTTCGGCATCTATGTTGCGACCGGCGCCTTCATGGCGGCAATCTTGATTGCGCTCGCCATCTCATACGCAACGACGCGACACCTGGCAGTGATGCCGCTGGTCACCGCAGTGATCGTGCTCGTGTTCGGCGGGCTAACGCTGGTTCTGCACGATGAGCTCTTTATCAAGCTGAAACCGACCATCATTTATGTCCTGTTCGGCGGCACGCTGATCGGCGGGCTCGCGTTCGACAAGCCGTTGCTGGGCATGGTCTTCGATTCCGTTTTTCATCTGCGTGAAGAAGGCTGGCGCAAACTCACGTGGCGATGGGCTCTATTCTTCTTCGCACTCGCGATACTGAACGAGATCGTCTGGCGTACGCAGACGACGGATTTCTGGGTGAGCTTTAAATTGTTCGGGGTGGTACCACTGACGTTTCTATTCGCCGCGCTGCAAGTCCCGCTGCTGACGAAATACAGCGTCGACAAAAAACATTAATGCGAACTATGGATTTCGACCACATCTGGAAATCGGTTGCGGCGGGTCTTTGCGGCAGCGCCGCGCATTCCGGGCTTATGGCGTTAAAATCTTGGCTCGGAGTCCTGCCGACCTTTCAGCCTTACGACAATTTGCAGATGTTGCTGACAGCCTTAATTGGCAATTCGGTACACCCTATCGTCCCGTGGGTGTTGTCGTTCTTTAATGGTTCGGTCGTGCTCGGATTTCTGTTCGGGCATTTCTATCAAAGGCTGCCAGGCCGCACCGGTATTATGAAGGGAGTGCTTTTTGGTTTTGCGGTGTGGATTGCGATGAGCCTCACTTTCTTTCCTGCCATTGGAAAAGGCTTGTTCGCGGCGCAGACAGGGCTAGGCATCGCACCAACCTTTTTCACCTTGGCTATGGTGCTTACCTATAGCGCCACGCTCGGTGTCGCTTATTCCCTGTTTACGTCGCAAACGCGCGGGCGGGCGACTTAGCGCGCCACCGCCTTTTCTATTTCCGGCTTGAGTGTACGGGCGAGATTGTCCGCTGTGATCGGGCCGACCAGCTTGTAAGCAATCTTGCCGTCACGTCCAACCAAGAAAGTCTCCGGCACGCCGTAGACGCCCCAGTCGATCGAGACGCGACCGGCTTCATCTTGGCCGGTAGCGACAAAAGGATTGCCATAGCGATTGAGGAAACGCCGTGCGTTGTCCGGCGCGTCCTTGTAGTTGATTCCCACGAGCTGGATACGCTTGTCCTGCGAAAGTTGCTCCAGGAACGGCACTTCGTCGTGGCAGGGCACACACCACGACGCCCACACATTCACCAGCGTCACCGCACCCTGGAATGTCGCACTACCCAAGCCGGGGACCGCCTTGCCATCGCGTTCAAGCCCCGGCAGGGCCGGCAGGTCGGTCGCCGGTACCGGGCGTCCGATCAGCGCGGATGGAATATGCGATGGATCTCCGGTGCCGAGTCGATAAAAAAACAGCGCCGCCAGAGCGATGAACACGATGAGCGGCATCAATATCAGGACGTTGCGGCTCTTTTTGCCTGAGCTTTCGGCGGTGCTCATCGTCTAACCTTTGCGCTGCGAGCGTCTCGTTACGCCACGCTCCTCGAGATCTCCGAGAATGCGACGCTGCGCCGAGTAGTCGAGCGCCACCCAGGCCACTAGCGCGGCTACCACGAACATGGTCACCGCATAAGCAGCGATGATGAAATCAGCGTGCGGCCCGAGATTCATGTCACCTCCGCTAGTTCCTGTGCCTGCAACAGTCGCATGCTTCGCACACGCCGGCGCAGGATTTCGTTGCGCATGACGGCAAGATGCAGCGTCACGAACAGCAGCGTGAAAGCGAGCGCCATAATTAGCAGAGGAGTCAGCAGCACTGGATCGATTTTCGATCCGCCCATTCGAAATACCGATGCCGGCTGATGCAGCGTGTTCCACCAGTCGACCGAGAACTTGATAATTGGTAGATTGACTGCGCCTACCAGCGACAGAATTGCGGCGGCGCGCGCGCCACGGCTCGGCTCCTCAGCGGTCCAGTAGAGCGCAAGCACGCCGAAATAAAGCAGCAACAACACCAGCATTGAAGTCAGTCGCGCGTCCCATACCCAATAGGTGCCCCAGGTCGGACGACCCCAAAGCGAGCCAGTGATGAGACATATGAAAGTGAACGCCGCACCGATCGGCGCCGCCGCCTTGCCGGCAACATCCGCCAGCGGATGACGCCACACTAACGTGCCGAGCGCGGCAACAGTCATCAGTCCCCAACCAAACATGCCGAGCCATGCTGCCGGTACGTGCAGAAACATGATCTTCACGGTGGCGCCCTGCTGGTAATCGTCCGGCGCGTTCATCGCGCGGAAAAGACCGACCGCGAACAGGATAACCGTCAGCGCGATCAGCCACGGCAGCACGCGGTTGACGATGCTCAGGAAGCGCGTCGGGTTGGCGAGGTCGATTACCTGCATCAGCAGTCTCTTATCACGTTATTCCAGTCCATGGCGCAGGGCCGCCGCCGCCGCAATCGGACCTAGCACCAGGCTCGCCAAGCTTAGCGCACAAAGAATGGTGAAAGGTGGGCCGAACGGCGTAGGCCCGACGATCGCGGCATTGGCGGCGGCGACGCCGAAGATCAACACCGGAACAGTGAGTGGCAGCACTAATACTGCGAGGAGTAGCCCACCACGCCTCAGCGCTACCGCCAGCGCGGCGCCAACCAGTCCAATGAAAGTGAGCGCGGGCGTTCCGGCCAAGAGCGTCAGCGCAAGCCAGCCCATTGCATGCAATTCGACATTGAGCATCAACCCCAGCAGCGGCGCGATTACAACAAGCGGCAGGCTGGTTGTTAGCCAATGCGCGATTGCTTTCGTCGCCACTGAAAGTTCAAGCGGCAGAGGCCCCATCATCAAAAGGTCGAGCGATCCATCCTCGTGGTCTGTGGCAAACAGTCGATCAAGTGCGAGCAAGCTCGCAAGTAACGCACCGAGCCAAAGGATTGCAGGTCCGATGCGCGCGAGCAGCGCGAGGTCCGGGCCGATAGCGAACGGCATCATTGTGACGACGATGAGAAAGAACAGCGCGCCCATTAGCGCGCCGCCACCGACGCGAACCGCCAGTCGCGCATCACGAACAAGAAGTGCGATGAGCGCGCTCATGCCGAACCTAGTTTCAGTTCACGCGCGCGTTCAAGGCCGATCGGTCCATGTGCCGCGGCAATGATCATGCCTCCACCGGCCAAATGGCTGCGCATCAACTCGGCCAGCCGTTTCTGGGACGGCGCATCGAGTGAAGAGGTTGGCTCGTCGAGTAACCAGATTGGCCGTGGCACGGCGACAAGACGGGCAATCGACAGCCGCCGGCGTTGGCCGGCCGACAAATAGGCGGCGGGTAAATCGGCGAGCCGTGCAAGATCGACCGACTCCAGCGCGGGCTCGACAGCGCGGTGGGCACCCATAAATTCGGTCCAAAATTGTAGGTTTTCGCGAACGGAAAGTGATGGCTTCATCGCGTCCTGATGGCCGAGGTAATGCGCCTGCTCGGCGATCGGCGTGTCGGCATTGTTGCTGTCGAGCGCCAGGCGCCCGGCGGCGATTCGCACCAGGCCGGCGATCATCCGCAGCAATGACGACTTGCCGGCGCCGTTGCGCCCAGTCACCACCATGGCTTCGCCGGCGGACAAACTAAAACTTAATCCCCGGAAAACTTCGCGCCCGCCCCGGCTGCAGGTCAATTCATCGGCTTTGAGTTGCATCACTGTTGCCGTGGCCCGTCCAGGGGCGGGGGCACGACGGCAGGAAGCCTGGAAAACCTCGATATTCTGAGCATTTTTAGCGATGGTCTCCGGTCAATATAGCATCGGGCACGAAAAGACCTTATAAGCCCGACGTTACGTAATTCGAATTCGGACGCAAGTCTCGCCAGCAATAAAAACATTGCCTTGCCAATAGCTTAGTAAGAACCAGCGCCGGTCAACCGGCCGGGAATGGAAACAGCCGACATGACTTCGCTCGACAGCTTTAGATGCTGCAAGACCCTCCAGGTTGGTAGCAAGAACTACGCCTATTTCAGCCTTCCCACCGCCGAGCGAAACGGCCTCAAGGGCATTTCGCGGTTGCCCTTTTCGATGAAAGTGCTGCTGGAAAATCTGCTGCGCAACGAAGACGGGCGCACGGTGACCAAGGATGACATCAAGGCGGTTGCCGAGTGGCTCAAGACCAAGACCTCCGAGCGCGAGATCGCATTCCGCCCGGCGCGCGTGTTGATGCAGGATTTTACCGGCGTGCCGGCGGTGGTCGATCTTGCCGCGATGCGCGACGCCATGAAGCATCTCGGCGGCGATCCCAAGAAGATCAACCCGCAGGTACCGGTCGATCTGGTCATCGACCATTCGGTAGCGGTGACGTTCTTCGGCAACAATCAGGCATTCAAGAAAAACGTCGAGGAGGAGTATCGGCAGAATCAGGAGCGCTACAAGTTCCTGAAATGGGCACAGCGCTCATTTGACAATTTCAGCGTGGTGCCGCCGGGCACCGGCATCTGCCATCAAGTAAACCTTGAATATCTCTCGCGCGTGGTCTGGCACCGCAAGGACAAGATCAAGGCCGACGGCAAAGCCGCTACCATGGAAGTTGCCTATCCCGACACGCTGGTCGGCACCGACTCGCACACCACGATGGTGAACGGGCTGTCGGTGCTCGGCTGGGGCGTCGGCGGCATCGAAGCGGAGGCGGCCATGCTCGGCCAGCCGCTGTCGATGGTGCTGCCCGAGGTGATCGGCTTCAAGCTCGCCGGCAAGCTGAAAGAGGGCGTCACCGCCACCGATCTGGTGCTCACTGTCACCGAAATGCTGCGCAAACGCGGCGTAGTCGGCAAATTCGTCGAGTTCTTCGGCCCAGGCCTCGCGCATCTCACCATCGCTGACCGTGCCACCCTCGGCAACATGTCACCCGAATACGGCGCGACCTGCGGCTTCTCGCCGATCGATGACGACACTATTCGTTACATGAAAGACACGGGCCGTCCTCCCGAACTGATCGCGCTGGTCGCCGCCTATGCCAAGGCGCAAGGCATGTACCGCGTGAAAACGACACCCGACCCAATGTTTACCGACATTCTCAAGCTGGAATTGGGCTCGGTTGAGCCGTCGCTTGCGGGTCCGAAACGTCCGCAGGATCGCGTCGCCTTGAAGGAGGTGAAGGCCGGTTTTGCCAGCTCGATGGATAAGGAATTTGGCAAGAGTGCCGAGGCGAAAAAAAGGGTGAAGGTGCCTGGCAAGAACTATGATCTTGGCCACGGCGATGTCGTCATCGCGGCGATCACGTCTTGCACTAACACCTCTAATCCTAACGTCATGATTGGCGCCGGGCTGCTCGCTCGTAAGGCCGCCGCGAAAGGCTTGACCAGCAAGCCCTGGGTAAAGACATCGCTCGCGCCTGGTTCGCAGGTGGTCGGCGAGTATCTCGACAAGTCCGGTCTGCAGAATGATCTCGACAAGCTCGGCTTCAATCTGGTCGGCTTCGGGTGCACGACGTGCATCGGCAACTCCGGGCCGTTACCGCCGGAGAACTCCAAGGCGATCAACGACAACGATCTGGTTGCCGCCGCGGTGCTATCGGGCAATCGCAATTTCGAGGGCCGCGTCAATGCTGACGTGCGCGCCAACTATCTTGCCTCGCCGCCCCTGGTTGTGTCTTACGCCATCGCGGGGTCGATGAATGTAGACGTTGCGAGGGAGCCGCTCGGCGTCGATCAGAAGGGCAAGAAGGTTTTCCTGAAAGACATCTGGCCGTCGAATAAGGAAATCGGTGATTTCGTCGCCAAGAACATCACGAAGCAGATTTTTACCAAGAAATATGCCGACGTGTTCAAGGGCGATTCCAATTGGCGCAAGATCAGCGTCAAGGGCGGCATGACTTACGACTGGGACAAGAAATCGACTTACGTGCAGAACCCGCCGTACTTCGTTGGCATGGGCCGCCATCCGAAGCCGCTCGAGGATATTGTCGATGCGCGGGTGCTGGCGCTGCTGCTCGATTCGATTACGACCGATCACATTTCGCCCGCCGGCTCGATAAAAATCGACTCGCCGGCCGGCAAATATCTGGTCGGCCACAAGGTCAAGCCGGCTGACTTCAATCAATACGGCACGCGCCGCGGAAATCACGAAGTGATGATGCGCGGCACTTTCGCTAACATTCGCATCAAGAACCAGATGGTGCCAGGCGTCGAAGGCGGCGTTACCGTGCACTATCCATCGAAACAGCGCATGCCAATCTATGACGCGGCTATGAAGTACAAGGCCGACAAGGTTCCTCTGGTGGTTTTCGCCGGCAAGGAATACGGCAGCGGCTCGTCGCGCGACTGGGCGGCCAAAGGTTCGGTGCTTCTCGGTGTCCGTGCCGTAATTGCACAATCCTTCGAGCGCATTCATCGTTCCAATCTGGTGGGCATGGGCGTCATGCCTTTGGTGTTTGAGGAAGGAACCTCCTGGCAATCGCTCGGGCTCAAAGGCGACGAGCAGGTGACGATCCGCGGTTTGCATGGCGAACTCAAACCGCACCAGCGACTGATCGCTGAGATCGTGTCCGGCAATGGCACGCTTAAGCGGGTGCCACTGATCTGCCGCATCGACACACTGGACGAACTCGACTACTTCAAGAATGGCGGCATCTTGCAGTTCGTTCTGCGGCAATTGGCCGGTTGACTACCGATGCGATCATTAGAGATATAGATACCATTCACCGCGAAGTGAGTGGCGGGTGATCGAGGGAGCACTCTATAACTCTTCGGCGAGGCAGGGGATCGCGGGAACGATATGAACTACCGCCACATCACCTTTGCAGTCGCGTTCGTTTACACGTTGATAGCCATACCGGCTGCGGCTGAACCGCGCGCCGTTATCGAACTTTTCACCAGTCAGGGCTGTTCATCTTGCCCAGCGGCCGACAAGCTGCTCGGGGAGCTGTCGAGCGACCCGTCCCTGGTGACGATGAGTCTGGCGGTCGACTACTGGGACTATCTCGGCTGGAAAGACACGCTGGCATTGCATGGCCATTCCAACCGTCAGCGTGCTTACGCTGGGACCCGCGGTGACCGCGACGTCTATACACCGCAGGTGGTGATCAACGGCATTGTGCATGTGCTGGGAAGTGACAAGGCTGCGATCGAAAAAGCCATAACACAGACGCGTCATAACGCGGCTGTGCTCTCGCTGCCGGTGTTACTGGCCATTGCTGACGGCAAAGTGACGGTGAGCGTTCCCGCTGCGAAAGATGATCACCGCAGCGGTGAGGTGTGGCTCTGCCTGATCACCAGTAAAGTGTCGGTGCAAATTGGGCGCGGCGAGAATCGCGACCAAACGTTGACCTACCACAATGTGGTGCGTCGCTGGGTGAAGTTGGGCGACTGGAGCGGCAAGGCCGAAAACTTCAGTTTGCCGCTGAGTGAAATTCCACAGGGCGATTACTCGCTTAAGGATATCGACCGGCTCGATGTCGTCGTGCAAAGCGGCGTGGCTGCAAAACCTGGACTGATGCTGGGCACCGCGTCGACAAGCTGCTGCGCCACTTCCCCAAACTGAACAATCAGATGCCCTCGGGATTAAAAAAATCGAGCCGGCAGGGAGCCGGCCCGAAGGCATTAGGGGATTGAACCGTACGCGGAACTCAACTGGCCCGGCCGATCGAGCCCCGGGGGCTGGGGGGCTGAGGAATCCGGTGCTCGTACCGAACCGGGCCTTGAGGCAACACGCACTTTATCCCAACGCAGCATGACCGGCGGTTGACGGAAATTGGGCGTTATTGTGGGAGCTTTTAACGAGTTCGTGATCGCCCGCGGGCGCATTTTGCGCGTTTTCTAGCCATTCGATGCCTGCAGGAAGCTCTTGCCGTGCGTCGCCACCGGCGCGATCATTATGTTTTAGGAAAAGGAGGCGCCGTATGACGTTCGGCTCTGGCGAAATTGATCCCAGCCAGTCCCTCGGGGGCGGTACCCCGGTGCGTGCGCCGCCCGCCCCCGTGAATCAGGTGACTTTCAGCCGCCGCGAACTCAATCGAATTCTCGACCTTTATGGCCGTAAGGTCGCCGCCGGCGAATGGCGTGACTATGCCATCGACTTTCTGAAAGACCGGGCGGTTTTTTCGGTGTTTCGCCGCGCCTCGGAGGTTCCAATTTATCGCATCGAAAAAAATCCGAAATTCGCGCGTCGTCAGGGTACTTATAGCGTGATTTCGGCGACTGGTCTGATTGTTCGCCGCGGCCACGAACTCGAGCGCGTGTTGCGGGCAATCGACCGATCCTTGGCGCTGGTTGCAAACTGACCAATCAAGGCGGTTCGGTTGCGCCGGGTCCCAACGCGCGCTGCATAAGGACGCTATCGAGCCAGCGGCCGTGCTTAAATCCGACATCCTGCAAAATGCCGACATGGCGGAAGCCAACGGCCTCGTGCAGGCCAACCGACGCCGCCTGTTTGGTTGAGTCTCCGATCACCGCGATCATCTGCCGGAAGCCACGCGCTTGCGAGGTTTCTATCAGCGCGACCAGCAGTGCGCGCCCGATGCCGCGGCGATGCGTATCGGGCGCGATATAGACGGAATCTTCGAGGGTCCATCTATAGGCGGGTCGCGCGCGGTGAGGCCCGGCATAGGCATAGCCGCAACAGACGCCGTCAGTTTCCGCTGTAAGATATGGAAAATTACTGTCCAGCAAATGCGTCATCCGCCGCGCCATTTCGGCTTCATTCGGCGGAGTTAGTTCGAATGACGCCGTGCCGTGTTCGACCGCGTGCGCATAGATCCGATGGATAGCTAGTATATCGGATATGCGGGCAGGGCGTATGGTCAAGGTCATAACGCAGCGACGCTAGCAAAACGAAAGCGCCCCGGCCTATAGCCAGGGCGCGCATCGCTGTTTTGTCGCTGATGCTTATCGGCGGTCGCTCAATGGCGCATTAGCGCCGATCACCCATGAAGCGCAGCAAGAACAGGAACAGGTTGATGAAGTCGAGATAGAGCGTCAGCGCGCCCATCACCGCCTTACGGCCAGCGACGGTGCCGTCATCGTTGGCGCTGTACATCTCCTTGATCCGCTGGGTATCCCAGGCGGTGAGGCCGGCGAAGATCAGCACGCCGATTGCAGAGATCGCGAACTCAAGCCCCGGGCTTTTGAAAAAGATGTTGACGATCATTGCCAGGATGAGTCCGAACAAGCCCATCACGAGGAATGAGCCGACTGGAGACAGATCGCGCTGTGTGGTGTAGCCGTACAGGCTCAATGCACCGAACGAAGCCGCCGAGATGAAGAAGGTCCGGGCGATCGAGCCGTGCGTGTAAGTCAGGAATACCGACGACAGCATCACGCCGAGCAATCCCGCATAGACCATGAACAACATTAGCGCTGTGCTTGGCTGCAGGCTGCTGATCCGGAAGCTCATGAAGAACACCAGGCCGAGCGTGGCCAGGAACAACACGATCACCACGGGGCCGCCGTAGATCGTTTGCCCGAATGAGGTGAGCGCGAGCGTACCGCCGGCGGTAGTCTGCACCGCGGCATTGAACGTCAGCCAGGCAACGACGCCGGTCAGAGCGACGCCGGCGGCCATGTAGTTGTAGACGCGGATCATGTAGGCGCGCAGGCCTGCATCGATCGCGATAGCACGCGCGGCACCCAAGCCGCGGGCAGCTACGTTACGGTCGTAGTCCGACATCGAAGTTTCCTCTCTCATGTCCCGGCATTTCGCCGGCTAGGTTTCGCGCGCCGGCACAGTGCCGTCGCGCTCGTATCCCAAATCTAGTGGTTGGCTAGCCTTGGCGCCAGATATGGCTTGATGATGACCTTGCACCATTGCGGATCGTTAACGCCAGTAAGCGGCGGTATTATACCTAAATTGGCTAGGCCGGGGCCGGTCGGCCCGGCGCGTGGCGGAATGTCGCAAAAACTATAGATTCCTCAATATCGGCGCGGGTTTTTGGCCAAGCGCCATATAGGTGCCGGCGAGCCCGAGGGCGACCGTGGCCGCAACCGCGGTGAGCGCAGCCACAAAGGCTGGCCACGGCAGCCAGGCAAAGGACAAATGCATAAGTTGAGAGACGAGGAGCCAGGCGGCGAGCGAACCGCTGATCATCCCGAATATCGCAGTGGCTGCGCCGAGCAGTAAATATTCGATAGTGTAGGCTGCGAGTAGGCGGAAACGTGTGGCGCCGAGCGTCTTGAGAATTACCGCGTCATAGACGCGGTGGCGGTGGCCGGCGGCGAGCGCGCCGCCTAACACTAGCGCTGCAGCGATCAAGGTGATGCCGCTGGCACCGCGGATTGCCAACACCAGATTGGCGACAATGCTGCCGACTGCTTCAAGTGCGTCCTTCACCCGCACGGCGGTGACCATCGGAAAGTTTTCAGCGACCGACCGGATGACTGTGGCCTCCTGTGCTGGGGTCCCGCCGCCGGGGTAGGTGAGGGTGGCGAGATGAGTGTGCGGCGCACCGCGAAAGGAGTTCGGTGAAAATACCATTACGAAATTAATGCCGAGGCTCTCCCAGTCGACCGTGCGCGTGTTAGCGATTGTCGCCGTAATGTTGCGCCCGAGCACGTTGACGACGACAGGGTCTCCAAGTTTGAGACCCAAGCCGTCGGCGATGCGTTTTTCGAACGAGACCAGTGGTAATCCGTCATAGTCTGAACCCCACCATTTTCCCTCAACCAATCGCGAGCCGGTGGGAATCTCGTTCGCGTAAGTAAGCCCTCGGTCGCTTTGCAAAACCCAGGCGGCTTCCTCTTTTGGCTTGAGGTTCTCGGCGGGTATGCCGGCAGCAGAAATGATACGTCCGCGCAGCATCGGCACTTCCTCCAGCTTTGCAGATGGAGCCTGTGCGCGTACGAAGGTGTCAAAACGGGCGGATTGATCGGCCGGAATATCCAGGAAATAAAACGATGGCGCTTTTGCCGGCAGCTCATTGGAGAATTGCCGAGTCAGATTTCCATCGATCTCGATAACGGTGACTAGCAAAGTGATGCCAAGGCCAAGCGAGAGCACAACAGTCGGTGTCAGTGCGCTCGGCCGATGGATATTGGCGACCGCCATGCGTAGGCCGGTCGCCCGGGCGCGCGGAGCCCGGCTTGCCAGAATCATCATCAGCGTGGCGACCATGCGCAGCAACATAAACACTCCGGCGGCCGTAGCGACGTAGATGACTGCGACGCGGCGGTCATAGGCCAGGAGTACGGCGGACGCGGCCAGCACGAGTACGGCGACCGCGGTGAACGCAACGTAACGCTTGCGCGGTCGATGTGATTGGGGCGCCACCATATCGCGGAACAGTTCCGCCACCGGTACATCGTGTGCTCGCCCAAGGGGCCATAGCGTAAAGACCAAAGCCGTCAACAGGCCGTACATCAGCGCCAGTATTAATTCGCCGGGGTGCAGTGCAGGCACGAGCGGCAATGGAATAATTGCTCCGAACGTCCATGCGATCACAAATGGCAGGACGGCGCCGAGCGCTACGCCGAGACTCCCACCGGCAAATGCCATAATCAGGACTTGCGTGAGATAGATTGAGAAGATGCGTCGGCCACTGGCGCCAAGCGCCTTCATGGTGGCGATTGTCTCGCGCCGCCGATCGAGATGGCTTTTGACCGCGTTACCGACGCCGACGCCACCGACCAGAAGCGCGGTCAGGCCAACGATGGTGAGGAATTGTGTATAGCGCTCGACGTTACGCTCGAGCTGCGGAGAGGCGTTGTTGCGGCTGCGGATATCCCAGCCGGCCTCCGGCAGTTGCGCGCGTGCTTGCGCTGTGACTGACTTCGCATTCGCGTCGGAAGCGTCATTTGCTAGACGTAGTCGATAGTGCCAACGCACCAGGCTGCCCGGCTGTAACAATCCGGTTGCGCGCAGCATATCCTGGCTCACCAGCAGGCGCGGGCCGAAGCCAATGCCGCCAGCAAGCTTGTCTGGCTCGCTTGTCAGCGCGGCGCGGATCTCCACGGTTACATTGCCGATGGTGAGCCGCGCACCTGGCGTGAGTCCGAGGCGTGCCATCAGCGTCGGGTCGGCAGCAGCGCCGAAAACACCACCGCGCTGCGCCAGCGTGTCGGAAAGCGCCGCCGGCGGGTCAAGCATTGTTTGGCCGACCAGCGGGTAAGCAGCATCGACGGCTTTAATTTCGACCAGTGTCGCCTCGCCATTTGCCGCGCGTGCCATTGCTCGCATAGTTGCCGCGCTCGATACCCGGCCATGACTTTGAAGGAATTCGCGCTCTTTTGGCGCGGCTTCGCGCTGGATCAGCGTGAACGCCAGATCGCCGCCAAGAATAACCCGTCCTTCGCGCGCGAGCCCATTGGCAAGGCTTGCAGCCAGCGAGCCGACGCCGGCGATCGCCATGCTGCCGAGCGCGATGCAGGCGATGAAAACATAGAAGCCACGAAGGCCACCGCGCAACTCGCGCAACGCGAAACGCAATGGCAGCCAGGAACCGGCCGGTGCGGTAACAGTTCTAACGCTCATGGCGGACCTACGCCATCGATTCGACCCGAGCGCAGTCGCACGACGCGGGCGCAACGCGCAGCCAAAGCAGAATCGTGCGTGACTAGGACGAGTGTGGTTTTGCGCTTGGCGTGTCCGGCGAATAGAAGATCGATGATCTGCTTGCCTGTGTCCTCGTCCAGATTGCCGGTTGGTTCGTCGGCAACAACGATTGCCGGGTTGGGCGCGAGCGCGCGGGCAACTGCGACGCGCTGTTGTTCGCCTCCCGATAATTCGGCCGGATAGTGGTCAAGGCGCTCGCCCAATCCGACCGCGACAAGCTCGCGATGCGCGCGCTCTCGTGCATCAATGTTGCCTGCCAGTTCGAGTGGTACAGCAACATTCTCCAGTGCGGTCATCGTCGGGATTAGGTGAAACGACTGGAATACGATGCCCACATGGCGGCCACGGAAGCGTGCCAAGGCGTCCTCATCGAGGACGCCAAGGTTCTCGCCTGCGACGACCACCGTCCCGCCATCGGCGCGTTCGAGGCCCGCCATCACCATCAGGAGGGTTGATTTTCCTGACCCGGATGGCCCGACCAAGCCAATTGCCTCGCCGCTGCCTATATGCAGATCGATATCTTTGAGGATATGAACGCGGGCCGCCCCGTGCCCGAGCGAGAGATTGACACCGGCAAGCGCAATGGCCGGCCCCGCCTGGGAGTTATTCGTCATGGGACCTCATAGTTTGCGACTCCGCTCATATGGGAGGAACCCCGCCTGGGTCCAGCGCTTTGCTTGGGCATTGTTGGCGCTGTTATGTGTATTTGCGCCGGCTAGCGTCGCGAATGCAGCGGACAGGCCGATCAAGATCGTGGTGCTCGGCGACTCGCTCAGTGCCGGTTTCGGGCTGCCGGTCGAAGATGCTTTTCCGGCAAGGCTGGCTGAAGCGCTGAAAGGTAAAGGCATCACAGCCACGATCGCCAATGCGGGTGTGTCTGGAGATACCGCCTCTGGCGGCCTCGGCCGTCTCGATTGGTCGGTTCCGGATGGCACTGACGCGGTCATTGTCGAACTCGGGGCAAATGATGCATTGCGAGGGCTGGATCCCAACCTCACCAAGGCCGCTCTCGACGCAATTTTGCGCAAGCTCGCGGATCGTCACATTGCTGTCTTGCTTGCCGGCATGCGCGCGCCGCGCAACATGGGCCCCGATTATGCGCGTGATTTCGACGCTATTTATCCGGCGCTTGCCTCGACTCACCCGGTCGTCTTTTATCCATTTTTCCTGGATGGCGTGGCCGCCGATCCCAAATTGAATCAAGGCGACGGCATGCATCCGAACGCCGCCGGCGTCGACGCGATTGTGGCGCGTATCCTGCCGCAGGTCGAAGAATTGGTTACCCGGGCGCGTGCTGCGCGCGCATCGTGATTGAAAGTCTCGTCATGCCGCGTCTCTTCACTGGTGTCGAAATTCCGTCCGATGTCGGGCAGGCGCTCGGTATGCTGCGCGGCGGATTACCGGGCGCACGCTGGATCAGTCCGGAAAACTACCACCTGACATTGCGCTTCATCGGCGACGTGGACGACGTGATCGCCCACGAGGTTGCCTCCATGCTTGGCCGCGTCAAACGCGGGCCATTTGAGCTGCATATGGAGGGGCTCACTTCATTTGGCGGCCGCAAGCCGCGCGCGGTCGTCGCGAGCGTCGCGCCGGAGCAAGCTTTGATCGATGTGCAGGCCGAACACGAACGGCTGATGCAGCGTATCGGGCTGGAGCCGGAAGGGCGTAAATTCACGCCGCACGTAACGCTGGCGCGGCTGCGCGAATCATCAAGCCAGCAGGTCGCCGAATATCTTTCCGCGCGCGGCTATTTTCGTACGTCGTCTTTCCGCGTCTCGCGCTTTGTGTTGTTTTCCTCGCGCGCCTCCGTCGGTGGCGGCCCCTATGTGGTCGAGGCGAGTTATCCGCTCAGTGAGTAACGCCTTCACGCCGGATCGATTAGCCGCGACTGTGCGTCGAGAATAGCGGTAGCGACACCATGCGCGTCGGCGACTGCCTCGCGCATCAGCGATAGCGGCGTCGAGCGGGGCGGGTCGACTTCGCCCACCACACTGCCGAAATCGAATTTGAGGTCGGCCTCAAATTTTCGAGCAAGCTGCTGCATGCGCTGGTTATCGGCGAGGCAGTGCATACTCAGCAACTTGATTCCTCGGTTGCGGGCACTCAACAAAGTGCGTTCGAGCAGTAAGGTGCCGACCCCATGGCTCTGCCAAGGTTGCTCGATACTGAAGGCGGCTTCTGCTTCGCGCGCGAACACGGAACCGAATGAACGTAGTTCTGCCGCTCCGCGCAGTATCCCGTCTACGAAGAAGCCGTGCACAACCACGCCAATTTCGTTTGCGGAGGCGGTATGATGGATGATGAACTCGTCCGATACCGTGCCGGAAAAACGTCGGCGCCGGTTTTCGCGGTCGAGCCGAAGCAAGTGGTCGCGATAGATGTCGGTTTCGCTGATCCACAATTTGCGGACCATGCCGCTATCGGGCAAAGGCTCGTGCATCTCGGTTCTCCACAACGCCAGTCGCCCTGCCTGGACGTATTTCCTGCGCATGCTGCGCCGCGAATCGTATGTGGGTACTTATATGGTGCAATGCAGCAAAAATCTGGCCTAAATCTAGTTCCGGAAGCCCTCATGCGCGAAAAACGCATAACTTACAAAGGATTACCGCAGCTTTTGTGCGCAATATAAACCGTGGCCGAGGCTGGTCGATTTACAGACGATGTTGTTCACCCTAGGTGTCCCAGCAAGACTTGCGCCTTCCGTCCCGTTTCGTCCTAGCCCGGATGTCCGAAACCTTCAGCACCCGCTACGCGGCGCTAGTCGCCGCTGGAAAGATTGAGGCCGATCCCGGCCAGGCGACGCTGGCACGGCATTTAACCGTGCTCGAATGGCGGCTCGACCAGCACCGGCTGGCGCGTAAATCGTCCTCGCTTGGCTGGCTGTTCGGCAAACGCGAGCCGGCTGGTGCGCCGCTCAAAGGTCTTTACGTCTACGGCGAGGTCGGTCGCGGCAAGACCATGCTGATGGACCTGTTTTTCGAGACCAGTGCGGTCGTTCGCAAGCGGCGGGTTCATTTCCACGAATTCATGGGCGACGTGCACGAGCGGGTTCACGTCTACCGGCAAGAAATGAAGAACGGGGAAGCCGGCGAGAGCGACCCAATCCAGCGCAGCGCGGCTGCGATTGCGGAGGAAAGCTGGCTGCTGTGTTTCGACGAATTCCATATCACCGATATTGCGGACGCAATGATTCTTGGCCGTTTGTTCACTAGGCTGTTCGAACTCGGCGTCGTTATGGTTGCGACGTCCAACTTGGCACCGGGCGATCTTTACAGGGATGGGCTCAACCGCGCTTTATTTCTGCCTTTCATCACGCTGCTGGAACGACAGTGCGCGGTGGTGCGGCTCGACGCGCGCGTCGATTTTCGACTAGAAAAGCTCACCGGCGTGCCGACATGGTACGTGCCGGACGATGCCAAGGCCGATGCCGCCCTCGATGAGACGTGGCGGCGACTCGCCGGCAATCATGCCGGCCTACCACACGAGCTAATGGTGAGGGGCCATGTCGTTCGCGTGCCAAAAGCGGCGATGGGGGTAGCACGATTTTCGTTCGACGATCTCTGCGCGCAGCCGCTGGCAGCCGCCGACTATCTCAAGATCGCGCACGAATTTCACACCATCGTCCTCGATCATATTCCAGTAATGGACTATGCCGACCGCAACGAGGCCAAGCGCTTTATCATCCTGATCGACACACTTTACGATCATGCAGTGAAATTGCTCGCGTCGGCGCAAGCGCAGCCGGATGAGCTTTACATTGCTACCGAGGGCTACGAGGTGAATGAATTCAAACGCACTGCTTCGCGCCTGATCGAGATGCGTTCCCAGGCCTATCTCGGCCTACCGCATGGTCCGAGGCAGGGACCCGCCGTAGACACCGGCAAAATCGCCGAGACTTAATCGCGGATACGCGACTGCAGCGAGTGGGTTGCAAAGCTCACCGGGGATGCGCCGCGGCGCTCAATTCGCGAGGCACGCACCTATCGAGTCGCCTCTAGACTCAAAGCCTCGCGTCTGGTGGTATAATGTATACAAGCTCAGGCAGACAGAACTGACGGGCCTTTGATGCCTTGTCGGCCCAGACCTAACCGGTTAACCACCACGCGGCCGCGTTCCGCGGCAGCAGTAAGTCGAGAGTTTTCCCACCATGGCGCGTAAGAAGATTGCGTTGATCGGCGCCGGTCAGATCGGCGGCACGCTGGCCCATCTCATCGGACTGAAAGAACTCGGCGACGTCGTGATGTTCGACGTCATGGAGGGCATTCCGCAAGGCAAGGCCCTCGATATTGCCGAATCCTCGCCCGTCAACGATTTCGACGCCAAGTTCACTGGCACAAACGCCTACGACGCAATCGAAGGCGCCGACGTATGCATCGTAACGGCTGGTGTGCCGCGTAAGCCGGGCATGAGCCGGGACGATCTTCTTGACATCAACCTCAAGGTCATGGGTCAGGTCGGTTCCGGCATCAAAAAATATGCACCCGATGCCTTCGTGATCTGCATTACCAATCCGCTCGACGCCATGGTGTGGGCGTTACAGAAAAGCTGCGGGTTGCCGCAGCACAAAGTGGTCGGCATGGCCGGTGTGCTCGACTCGGCGCGCTTCCGTTATTTTCTTGCCGACGAATTCCACGTTTCGGTGGAAGATGTTACCGCCTTCGTGCTTGGCGGCCATGGTGACACCATGGTGCCGCTCACGCGGTACTCGGCAGTGGCCGGCATTCCGGTGCCCGATCTGGTGAAGATGGGCTGGACCACGCAGGCGCGCGTCGATGAAATCGTGAAACGTACTGCCAATGGCGGCGCAGAGATTGTCAATCTGCTCAAGACCGGTTCAGCATTTTACGCGCCGGCGGCCTCAGCGATCACGATGGCGGAAAGCTATCTGCTCGACAAGAAGCGCGTATTGCCTTGCGCGGCCTGGCTCAACGGCGAATATGGCCTCAAAGATATCTACGTTGGCGTGCCTGTGGTGATCGGCGCCAAGGGCGTCGAGCGCATCGTCGAGGTCGATCTCAACGGCAGCGAACGCGCGGCTTTCGAGAAATCCGCTGCTTCGGTGCAGGGCCTGATCGACGCCTGCAAGAAGATCGCCCCCAATCTCGACAACTAGAACAAGCCGGCGCGCTCAGCCGGGAGCATGTCATGAATATCCACGAGTATCAGGCGAAAGCGGTATTGCGCGAATTCGGCGTGCCGGTGCCGCGCGGTGTTCCTGCGTTCAGCGTCGAAGAATCGATCAAGGGCGCCAAAGAGCTAGGCGGTCCAGTTTGGGTGGTGAAGGCGCAAATTCACGCTGGCGGCCGCGGCAAGGCTGGC
>DASWAK010000012.1:0-3207 GCA_036391175.1 Pseudolabrys sp. | reverse complement strand
ATGATGCTGGTCAGATTTGGCTGCGAGCCCTGACCTTTCGCACGCGCTACCTTCATGACCAGAGCCGTCGCCAGGGCACTGGCGCAAGCAGAAGCGCGCACGCCAGCAGACCCAGACTCGCGCTCCATCGGACACGCTCGCGCGCCCGCACGCGCACTTCGCCCATGACGAATTGCTCGCCCTTGCGCATTTCGCCATAGGATTTCAGGAACGATGAAATGCGAGCGACACTGAAGTCGTCGAGTGCCTGGCCTTGCGTTCGGTTGCGCCGTTCCGCGTCGTTCAACTGCTCTGCCTCTTTGCGATAACGCTCCGCGTGCTCGCTGGCATCCGCGAACGTCGTCGCTTCAACGCGCGTGAGATAGAGCGAGCGCAGCGACGGAATTGCATATTCGGCCATATCGAGGAGCGGCTGATCCGCGCGCGGCGCGACCGCAAGCTGCAACGCGGATCCCGCCAGAATAACGGCACCAATCCAGCGGACGGTTGCGATCGTGCCGCGCATCGCCCATCTGCGGTTGCCCCGCAAAAACGGGTAGAGGACGCCGGCGAGCGCCAACGATGTACCGAAAGCGCAGACCATCGCCGCGCCAGTCGGCAAATCGAAGACAAATGAAGCCGCGAGACCCGCGGCACTGACGAATATGCCCGTGATCCAGCCAAGCGCGAGCTGCCTAGAAAGCGATTCCGCGAACATGACGCCGATCGCGGCGGGAATGATGAGAAACGAAAAGACCAATAGCACACCGGCAATCGCAACCGAGCTGGTCACGACGATGCCGAAGGTCGCATAGAATACGAATTCCCAAATGAGCGATCCCGCCCCCGTCATCCAGCGGCGTAGCAGCCAATGCAGCAGCCCCACCGCTGCATAAAGCGGAACAATGACGGCAACATCATTAAGCCCGCTGGTGAGGATATTTCCGGTTAGGATCTGCTTGAGATGTTCAGCCCCTTGCGGCGCCCTGTCGATGAGCAGGATGGCCGTCGCCGCGGCAACGACGTAAATGACTCCAATCAGCGCCTCCTGCGGGACGCGGGTGCCCCAAGCCCTGGTGAAGGCTAACAGGACGGCGGCAAGCAAAGTGAATGTGAGCGAATAGCCGTAGGTGGCCGTACTCTGCGCTGGATGCCCGAGCATGAAAGCCACCGTCGCACCGAGCGCAGCGATCTGCGCAAGCGCCAGATCGACAAAGATCACTTTGCGCGCAAGCACCTGGATGCCGAAATAGGCGTGGATGCCGACAAGCGCGGCCGCTACCAGGAAGGACGGCCAGAGAAACTGGAACGCCTCGATCATCGCGAAGCCGCTGATGTAAGGGCTTCGACATTGACGTCGAATAGTGAAATATAATCGTCGGTCCGCGGCAGCGCGCCGACGGATGCGGCCAGCGCCACCACTTGCGCTCCAGCTTTGTTCGCGACGAAAGCAACGTCGCGTTCCGGCTCGTGTGGCTCGCGCACGACGATGCGCACGCCGCGCGCCTGCATGTCGCGGACGATCCCGGCAAGGTGTGCGGGACTCGGCGGCACGCCGGGTTTCGTCTCGATGAAGCCGACAATGTCCAGCCGAAAGCGGCGCGCAAAATAGGGCCAGCTATTGTGGTAGGCGACAAAGGGCATGGTTTTGAGAGCGCTGAGTTTCGTTTCCCATTCTGACAGTTTTGCATTCAGGCGCGCGAGGAAAGCCTGCCGGTTGGCTTCGTAGGTTGCGGCATTGGCCGGATCGATCCGCGCCAAGACTTCAAGAATGTTGGCGGTTATAGTCTCGGCGTTCTTCGGATCGAGCCAATAATGCGGGTTGCCGCTGCCATGGGCGTGGCCATCGCTGGGGCCGACGCTCATCCCGCGAAGCTCCAGCACGGCAATCGCAAACGAAGCATCGATGTAGGCAGGGCCGCCGCGGCCGATTTCCGGCTTGCCAGCTTGCGCCAGCAGGCGATCGACCCACAGATCATAGTCGAGCCCGACGCGCACGAGCAGGCGCGCAGCTTTGAGGCGCAACACGTCCTGTGGCTTGGGCTGATATTCCTCGGCATCCATGTCCGGCGGAACAAGACTCACCGCCAGAACCCGGTCGCCGCCCACGGCCTCGGTCAGACTGCGCAGGTCGGTCGTGGTGGTTACGACCTGGACACGGTCCTGTGCAAGTCCCGGCGATGCCAAAACACACAACGCGATGATGAGAGCAGAACGCAACGCCATGTTTTGCAACAAGGGAAGGACCGCGTTAGTCCGCGGCCCTCCCATCATTTTTGCTCAGCGTTTGCCGGCGCTGGCGACCCAAATGCTCTTCGGCATCAAGCAATGGACATTCTTCTCGGTATCCGAGATCGCGCCGACCCGGCAATCCATCGCAACACTGGCGAGCCCGTAGGCATCGAGGCGCGCGATCTTTTTCTCCGACTCGAGAAATTTGATCATGCCCATCGATGCGTCGTTCATTGCCTTGTTCAGGTCTGCATCCTTGGCGTGCGAGACGTAATACTTCGGCGTCTCCTTGGCCGGGCGCTCCAAATCTTCCTTGTCGCGCGCATTCTTGGGGTTGAGGCAGTGGATGCCTTTCTTGATGTTGACGACTTGCGAGACCCGGCAATCGGAAACACTTGTCATCAGTTTCTCCGCTTCCGCGGCTGAAATGCCGCGTTGTTCGGAGAGAAACTTGATCGTTTGCGCCTTGGCCTGCGCCCAGGCCTTGTTCAGATCCTGGTCAAATCCCATTGTGATCCAAGATTTCGGCGTCTCGATGCGCGGGAAGTCGAGCGGTTTGCCCTTCACCACCTCGACCGTGATGTTGAGCTCCTTGTAGGCAGTCTCAATTGCAGTGAGGTTAACCTCGCCGTTACCCTGGCCCGCATGAGAGTCGCCGCTCCATAGCAGCGCGCCCGGCACATGCACGGGAACATAAAGCGTCGTGCCCGCAACGAAGTCACGAATATCCATGTTGCCGGCGTATTCGCCCGGCGGCACGCTCGAGTAGCGGCCAGGATCCTTGCGCGCGACGCCAAGCGTGCCCGGGAAAGGCCGCACCGGCAGAACGATGCCGGGAAGGAACTCGGTCGTCATGTTATCGAGATCGAGATACACATATTTGACCTGGCCGTCCTGATAGATGTTTGGAAACTGACCGAACATGCCGGGTACGTTGAAGTTCGTCGCATAAGCGCGCGGAACGATTTTGTTCAGCCTGACCTTGAGGACGTCGCC
>DASWAK010000011.1:0-4045 GCA_036391175.1 Pseudolabrys sp. | reverse complement strand
CGGCCATTTGATGCCGCTCATCAGTATGAGCGAGGACGTGCGTGTGAAGGGCGAGGGCGCGCAGCCGTTGCTGGTGTTTTCCGACGGCAGCCGCTCGATGGCACTGGTTGTCGACGAGATCATCGACATTGTTGACGACAGTCTCGACATCCAGGTCGCGAGTGATAATCCGGGAGTGCTGGGCTCCGCCGTTGTGCGGGGACATGCTACCGAGATCATCGACGTCGGCCATTTCCTTCCGCTCGCTTTCGCGGACTGGTTTCGGCGCCAGGAGCAGCCGGCGCAGCATGGCGCACGCAACCTGCTGCTGGTCGACGATTCTCCATTCTTTCTCAACATGCTCACGCCAGTATTGCAGGCTGCCGGCTACCTGGTGACTGCTGTTGGCTCGGCGCGAGAGGGGCTCGCGATGCTCAGGGATGGTCGTCTTTTCGACGTAGCCATTACCGACATCGAGATGCCGGACATGAATGGTTTTCAATTTGCTGAAGCTGTGCGGAGCGATCCGCACACCGCCGACTTGCCGATCATCGCACTGTTATCGGTGGTATCGGCCGAAGCGATCGATCGCGGCCGTCGTGTCGGGGTCCACGACTACGTTACCAAGTTTGACCGGCAGGGACTGATCGCGGCACTCAAGAAGCAGACCGACGTCGGTCGGGCGGCGTGATGGACGAACCATGAGCGAAACCGCTGAGCATAACCTCAATGAATACGTGACCGCCATCATCGGCGGCCAATTATTCGGTTTGCCGATCTTACGCGTGCAAGATGTATTTGCACCGGAACGGTTGACTAAGGTGCCGCTGGCGCCGGCAGAAATAGCGGGTGTGCTCAATCTGCGCGGCCGTATCGTGACGTTGATCGAAATGCGTCACCGACTTGGGCTGGAACAACGCAAGAATGATAGCCCAGCGATGGCGGTCGGTGTGGAATCGCGCGGCGAATCCTACGGCTTGCTGATCGACAGTGTGGGCGAGGTGCTCAAGCTTGACGACGTGGCCTGCGAGCCAAACCCGAGCAATCTCGATCCAGGCCTCGCGAGCGTTTCGACCGGAATTTATCGGCTCGATGGGCAACTTATGATGGTGCTCGATGTCGACCGGGTGCTCGACATCGCAGTGAATGCGGCCGCGGCGTGACGCGGCCGGAATGTTGAAGAATGGAAATCACGCGTGAAACACAACGAGGCTGTACGATGAAAACCTGTTTGGTTGTTGACGACTCCAGCGTCATTCGCAAGGTGGCGCGGCGAATTCTGGAAGGGCTCGACTTCCAGATTGTCGAGGCCGAGGACGGCGAGCAGGCACTCGAAGCCTGCCAGCGGCAGTTACCGGAGGCCATCCTGCTGGACTGGAACATGCCGAAGATGGATGGCTACGACTTCTTACGTTCGCTCCGCCGGCTGCCCGGTGGCGATGGCCCGAAAGTGGTGTTCTGCACCACCGAGAACGATGTGGCGCATATCGCTCGCGCGCTGCACGCCGGTGCCAACGAATACATTATGAAGCCGTTCGACAAGGAAATCGTGGAAGCCAAGTTCCAGGAAGTCGGGCTTATCTGATCGCCGCTTCGCCGCCCCAGAACAACAAAAATAAGTAAAGCCAGTCGCGTCCAATGAACTTAACGGTCGCTCCGCCGTCTTCCACCGCTGCCAACCGGCGTATCCGCGTTATGCTCGTCGACGACGCTGTTGTCGTGCGCGGGCTGTTCGCACGTTGGGTCGAATCCGAGCCCGATCTTGACTTAGTCGCCACGCTGCGGACTGGCCGCGAGGCGGTGAATCAACTCGAGCGCGTCAATCCCGATGTGGTCGTGCTCGACGTTGATATGCCCGATCTCGACGGTATTGCCGCACTCCCGCTACTGCTTGAGAAGAAGCGCGATCTCGTTGTGATCATGGCCTCCACGCTGACGCGGCGTAATGCCGAAATCAGCTTGAGGGCGCTTTCGCTCGGCGCGGCAGACTACATTCCGAAGCCGGCCAGCAATCGCGAGGTCAGTGCCGCCACTGCCTTCCGCCGCGACTTGATCGAAAAGATCCGGCAGCTTGGCCAGCGCGCGAAGCGTTTGCGTTCGGCAGTCCCGCCAACAAGGACGGCGCCGTCAATTGTACCTCAACCGGTGGAGGAGATAGCGCTTCCGCCGTCGGTAAAGTTACGGCCGATGCCGACCACGCCACCGCACGTGTTGCTCATCGGTGCTTCCACGGGTGGGCCGCGGGCGCTCAACGACCTGATCGCAGAGATCGGCGGCGTGCTTCAGCGCGCGCCGGTCCTGATCACTCAGCATATGCCCGCAACCTTTACGGCGGTCCTTGCTGAGCATCTCGCCCGCATTGCCAATTGTCCCGTGCGTGAGGCGGTCGATGGCGAGCAGGTCAACGCCGGAGTCATTTATCTGGCTCCCGGCGGCAAGCACATGAAAGTCACTCGTCGCGACGGCGCTGCGGTGATCTTGATCGAAGACGGTCCGATGGTGAATTTCTGCAAGCCGGCCGTGGATCCGATGTTTTCTTCCGCGGCCGAAGTGTGGGGAAACAAGGTGCTGGCGCTCGTGCTTACGGGCATGGGTTCTGACGGGCTCGCCGGTGCCAAGTCCATCGTCGCGGCCGGCGGCCATGTGCTGGCGCAGGACGAAGCAACCAGTGTCGTCTGGGGCATGCCGGGGCAGGTCACCAATGCGGGCCTATGCTCTGCAGTGATGCCGCTGCCTGAGATGGCCGCCAAGCTCACGCGCCTGTTCACCGGGGAGCGCCCGTGACCCCGCAGGACTTCGACTATTTACGCAAATTCCTGCGCGATCGCTCCGGGCTGGTCCTGGCGATCGAGAAGCAGTACCTCGCTGAAAGCCGGCTTCTGCCCCTAGCGCGCCGAAACGGCATGAGCACGCTCGACGAATTGATCGAGCGATTGAGAAACCGGACGCCCACTCCGCTCGCGACTCAGGTGATCGAGGCAATGACCACCAACGAGACCTTCTTCTTCCGTGACAAGATCCCGTTCGATCATTTCCGCGACACCATCATGCCGGGTTTGCTTGCCGCGCGTGCCCGTGAGAAGCGCATTCGTATCTGGTGCACTGCGGCCTCCACCGGACAGGAGCCATATTCGCTAGCGATGGTGCTCAAAAGTATGGGTTCGGCAATCGCGGCCTACCGCATCGATATTGTCGCTACTGATCTGTCATCCGATGTGTTGGAAAAAGCCAAGGCCGGCATCTACAGCCAGTTTGAGGTGCAGCGCGGGCTGCCGGTACAGACGCTGGTGAAATTCTTTGATCAGGTTGGCGAAAACTGGCAACTCGCGCCCGAACTGCGTAGCATGGTGCAATTCCGCCCACTCAATCTGCTCAATGACTTCTCGGCCCTCGGCACCTTTGATGTGGTGTTCTGCCGCAACGTGCTGATTTACTTCGACCAGGAAAACAAAATCGCCTTGCTGAACCGTATCGCACGGCAGATGCCTGGCGACGGCTTTCTGGTACTTGGTGCCGCGGAGACCGTGATCGGTCTCACCGAAGCGTTCAAGCCGCTTGCCGACAAGCGCGGTCTTTACGTGCTCAACGGCAGAGCGCAGCATCCCGCCCGCGGCGCCGACAACGTGATTCGCCTTGTCGCTGCAAAGGCTTAAACACGTTACAGTCGATATTCGACGCGTGAAAACATTGTACGGCTTGCGAACAGGTCGAGGGCGGCTTGATATCCAGACGAACCGTGTAGATAGAGCCGCCCGACTGTCGCGCGCCCATTCGATGGCGAGCATGGGGCTTGCGCCCACAATCGTGGCGAACATGGCCCGAAGGCACGAGACCTTACCTTAGTCGAGTATGTCGATCCGGTGCTGGTTGTTGACGAGCTCAACGCGATGACGCGCATTGTTGACGGCATGCTGCGCAAAGGCGGCTTTACCAATGTCAAACAGCTTCACGATGAGCCAACCGCGCTGCAAAAGTTGCGCAAAAAGCCATTCCTGTTTGTGATGAGCGATCGCGAAATGCCGGGCCAGCTTATCCGGCCTCCGCAGAGCTGAGCGGGCCGCGGCTG
>DASWAK010000010.1:0-29166 GCA_036391175.1 Pseudolabrys sp. | reverse complement strand
GTCCGCTTTGGGTCATTAGCGGACATGGCGACAAGTCCACGCGATGTCCGCTTCAATGGATTATTCGATGATCTCATCGACGCGGGCGAGCAGCGAAGACGGAAGCGTGAGACCCAGTGCCTTCGCGGTTTTCAGGTTGATGACGGTTTCGTATTTGGTCGGTGCCTGCACCGGTAGGTCAGCAGGTTTCTCGCCTCTTAAAATGCGATCGACGTAACCAGCAGCTTTCCGGTGCGCGTCAATCGGGTCCGGTCCAAAACAGATCAAACCACCGTCAGCCACGAAGGAGCGCCAGGGATAGGTTGTCGGCAGTCGATGTCGGGCCGCGAGTGAGATGATGAGATTGCTATTATTGTTAATCAACGGGCTTGCCACCGCGATCAGCCCGCAATTCGATCCGCGAGCAAATTCCTTTACGGTGCGCTCGATGTCTTTGCCATCTTGTCCACCTAGTGGGCTCACCTCCACCCTGGACAAACGCGCAGCGGACTGAATCGCAGCGAGCTGGCCAATACTCGCGCTCACGTTGGGATCTCTGATGACCCCGACTCGCGCCAGGTTAGGTGCAATTTCCTTGAGCAGTTCGAGCCATTTCGCCCCGATTTCGTATTCGAAAACCGTGAACCCGGTTATGTTGCCGCCAGGTTTTGCTAGACTGTCAACGAAGCCGGCACTGACTGGATCGGCGACTTGCGTAAATACAATCGGCACACTTTTGGTTGCCTGTTGCAATGGGGTCATAGCTTGAGTGGAGCTGACAAGGATGACCTCCGGAGACCACGCCACCAACTCGATTGCCGCTTTCCGTAAATCGCTGGTCTCCCAGCGATACTCGATTTGTAGATTGCGACCATCAGTCCAGCCTAATCGTTGCAATTCCTGGACGAACGCCTCGACGCGGGGCTTTTCGGGACTGTCTATTGCAAAGGGCTGTAACACGGCGATACGGCGGACGCCCTGATCCTGCTGCGCGTGCGCGGCGAATGAGAAGGCGACAGCACCGCCCAGCAAACTAATAAAGTTGCGCCGCTTCATTGCCGCCCCAAGTGTCCAGATAGGGGATCGTAGCGCGGCAAATGATCAGACCGAAAGGGGGTTCGATATTGGCGGCCAATGTCCCGCTTTGGGTCAAAAGCAGGCATTTGCGCCGCAACAAGTTATGTCCGCTTTACCCCCAATTGCGGACATTCAGTACGGTTGGCGGCATGCCCGCTTTGTGTCAAAAACGGATATTTCACTCGCTTACTCCTTCGGTGCGCCGAGATCCTGACGAAGGCGCTCGTACGCGTCGAAAACAATATCTTTGCCATACTTTCGTTCAAGTCGTCGGACGGTAAAATGCCCGCGCGCGATAGATTGGAAGTGGTCGATAAATGCATAGTTGATGGCAGCTCCTCCGAGCGCACCTATGACAGGAATAGTCTGCGCGGCAGCCTTTTGTGAAACGACGAAACCGAACCGAGAGGCGATCTGAGCAATCAACCGCACGAGCACGGGGCTACCTTCCTCAACGATGCCGCGTTCAGCAATAAAGCGGGCAGCTTCCGTAACGGAAGTCGCAAAAACCCCACGCACAACGAAATAGCCGCCCTCCGCAGCGTCATCGGTCTCAGTCCGACCGCCCAGTCCAAAGACTTCAACGCATGACAGGCTCGATTCCGGATCAGCTAGGTTCTCACCTTCGCTTCGCGCAATGTCGAGAATTGATCGCAAGATGATGATGGTTGAGACGGGAAGTTCTAAAGGCAGCGACAAAATTCCAAACGTCCCTCCAGCGGCACCGGAGGCAACCGCTAAAGCTCTGTGCAGCATCTGTGAGCTTGATTGAGATCCACCTCGGATTGTGAGAAGTGCAACCTTGACGGCAGCTTCAAGGCTTTTTGTTGTGGCCACGGCGATAGCTTGAGAAGCACCAGCAGGTAGAGCCCGACCCAATAGTTCAATAGGCTTACCGATCATGTTTGCAAGGCGCGCGGCTAGGCTGGGATGCTCAAGCAACTGAACAGCATTGCGGAGTGCATCCGTGTCGCTTTTGTCCATTGATATGGATCGGCCATTCATTGCTCGAATGTATCATCTGAGGCCCGAGTGGCGCTCAACTTCGACCAGATGATGTCCGCTGTTACTCCAACGGTATACCGCTTTGTGCCGGAAGCGGACATTCGTCAGATGTGATGCCAAAATAGAAAGATCGCCTCGCGGCGGTCTCTCCGAATCCGATCAGCGAGGCTGGCGATGGTGGATTTCAAGGCGCGGTCGGTGGGCTGGAAATAGGAGGAACTTTCTTAGTCTTGTTCATCCACTCTGTCGCGCGGGCGGCGAGACGGTCATATTTCTCCGCCATCTCAAGTCTAACAGCCCTTTCTAGCGGGTCCGTAAGCTGCTGCGCCAGCCGACGCGCTTCCTGCGCTCGCTCCCAGCGAATTGCAATGCAGCCATTAAGGTGAGGCAATGCACCTTTCAGGGGAAAGTCTTCTAGTTATTCTATTAGTCGGCCTCGTCGCCGGCTGGTTCGCAGGAAAGATCGTTGCAGGCGGCGGATTTGGCCTGATCGGTGACACTGCCATCGGTATCGTTGGCGCCCTTATTGGCAGTTGGCTGATGCCGCGGCTGGGCATCCATATGGGCGCAGGCATCGTCTCGGCGATCATTGTCGCAACGGTCGGCGCGGTGTTGTTGTTGGTTATTGTTGGCCTTCTTAGTGGAGCCTATCCGCGACGTCGCTTTTGGTTCAGCAGGCGGCGCTTCTAAATACGCCAGACAATGAGTTTGCCCGTCGGGGGTGTTCGCCCTGCAAAGGAGATGTTGGCTATTCTTAGGTCAGCTCCGCATTACCCCCGAAAGCAGACATATGCGATGCAACGAGGGATGTCCGCTCTGGGCCAAAACCAGACATTCACACCGCAAAAAGCCATGTCCGCTCTGCCCCCTGAAAGCGGACATTCGCCCTCGCCATAAAAAAAACTGAGCCTGACCCTTAGTTAATCCCGTTTGCCTTTTTCAATCGGCTGTTCTTTTGAAACTCGATATTCGCCAGCCATTTTTGACACGTGATCTACCAGCCGTGGAGCCCCAATGATGAACAAAGCGCTGAACGATCGACCCAATGTCGTTATTTTCCCTCCAATCGTTCTTGCCACAACGGTGGTCCTTGCTTGCATCCTGCAATGGCTGTCGCCACTTGGACAGCTCGCGATCCTGACTCAGGTCATACGCGTTGCCGTTGGCGCCGTTATGATTGCCGGGGTTTGTCTTGGCGCAGCGGGTAGACGCCTTTTGGTACGCCTTGGCACCAATGTCAGCCCGCTTCAGCCTACAACTGTGCTCGCGACCGGTGGAGTCTTCAGATGGACGCGCAATCCCCTTTATAGCGGCGGAACCTTGGTCATGGTTGGTGTCGCGCTCGTTTTTGCACTGGATTGGTTGATATTATTGCTTGTACCAAGCGCGCTTATCTTGCACTACGGCGTGGTAGTGCGTGAAGAACAATATCTCGAGCGTAAGTTTGGCGATCAATACAGGCTATATAAATTGCGGGTCCCGCGGTACGGTTTCGGGATTTGATTTATGGAATCCCATGTCTGGGTCATAAGCAGACATCCCACACTGCAATTTCTGAGTCCGCTTTACCCAGACGTTCTGCAGGCAGATTGCCGTGCCGTCTGAGCCCATTTTGATGAATAACACCCTTGGCAGTTCGCGAAGGATTCAGATTACCAATTACAATTCAGAGTGGCCGATACTCTTTGAGCAGCAAGCGGCGCGGATCTGCGATACACTCAAAGAGGCACCGCTGAGAATAGAGCACGTTGGATCCACGTCTGTTCCGGGACTTGCCGCAAAACCGGTAATTGACATCCACCTTGCGGTTCAGGATTCGGCCGATGAAAGCGTGTATGGACCACGACTGGAGAAGGCCGGCTTCCGATTGATCGTCCGCGAGCCGGATTGGTTTGAGCATCGGATGTATGTGGACCTCGATCCCGAAGTTAATCTTCACGTCTTCTCCAAAGGCTGTCCCGAACTCACACGGTGCCGGTTGTTCCGCGACTGGCTTCGGACCGATCAGGCGGATCGCGCTCTATACAGTCAGGTCAAGAAGACCTTAGCTCTGAGAGAGTGGGATCACGTCGATGATTATGCCGACGCTAAGCGCGCCATAATTAACGAAATCATGGCGCGCGCCGAGGAGTGGAGCCGGCGAATGCGACAGGGCTGTACCACATAGGGGATATGGTGCCACGCAATGAAGCGCCTCCTCGAAAGATCCTTCGCGCCAAAAGAGATCATTTTTGTCCGAATATTGAGCATTCACGTAGGTGAGGGCGGTCAGATCATTACTGGCGAAGGATCGCAGCTCGGCCCATTTCTCAGGATCGAGAAATAGGCTAGGCGCGTCTCTTAGCGCTACAGGCGCGGACATACCCGCCTCCATGAGGCCAGATCATAGAGGTGCGGAAGAATATCTGATTCGCAGAATGAAACGTTATGGAATGGGAACGGTGCGCGGCGTCTAGTTGATCCGCACCCGACTGCAGAAACAGGGATTATATTTTTCTGTCATCAATTTCAGCTCTCTTCACTGGACGCTGTCATGCTGGAGGAATCCATGTGTCCATCCCAGCGTTTGGCAAAAGGTGCAGAGATGCCGAACTGATCAAGCACACGCGCCACAATATGGTCGACAATATCATTGATGGATTTAGGATGGTTATAAAATGCCGGCATCGGCGGAACTATTCTTACCCCCATGCGCGCCAGCTTCAGCATGCTTTCGAGATGCAGTTCGGATAATGGCGACTCGCGAACGACGAGTACCAATCGTCGTCGTTCTTTGAGAACGACATCGGCTGCACGATGTACAAGGTGTTCGCCATAACCATGTGCGATGCTGCCCAGCGTGCGCATCGAACAGGGTATTATCACCATGCCATCGGTAATAAACGAACCTGACGAGATCTCCGCCGCCATGTTAGCTGAATTATGATAGACGGTGGCCAGCGCGCACACCTGTTTGATGGTATACGGCGTCTCATGCTCAATCGTCCGCTGCGCCCACCTGCTGATGACAAGGTGGGATTCCACATCGCAGTCCTTGAGTGCCTCAAGTAGCCGTACACCGAGAATTGCGCCAGTTGCGCCGGTCAGGCCAACGATCAGGCGTCGCATTTGTCTTCCTTCCGCCTTTGCTGAGGTGACACCGATGCGCACGTGTAGTTTTGAAAAGCGTTCTGTGGTTCACGAAGAAATTTCGAGCGTTTCCTTATGACCAAAGCCTTTGGTATTGTCGATCAAAACTATTCGAACCGGGTCCAGCCGATAGACTGCCGTGCGAGCATAGGTTTGGCGCAATTTCAACGGTGCCGCCGCCAATTGACCGAGGAACGAATAACGCGCTTCGAGTTGTGCAAAGTGCCGCATCCGTTCATCTGCCGCCACGATCCGGCGAGCCGAGCCAGCGATCTGCACGCCTCGAATAATTGCAAAATCCGAATAATCCGGCGCCACAGTGGCTGAAACACGTGGATCGGCCTCGATTTCGCGGGAATGCTGCGAATCGGGCTCCGAGACCCAGACGAGCGCGAGCCCGTCGCGCGCATAAAGCAAGCTCGTTGCGTGTGGCCCGCTTGAACCCATTGTGGCGAGCGACATCACGTGGTGCGCCGCGAGAAAAGCGCCGACCTGCTGGCTTAGTTCCGTATCCATGATAGCTCAATCCCTTACCCAGAAGCCCGACGGCTCCTGCAATTGAACTCCGAGATATGGCCAATAGAGCCAAGGAGGTTATTGCAGCCCGATCAACGGCCAATAGAACTGCACCAGCAGGAGCAACACCACGAATTCCACCACCGTCAGCCATGCGCCTATGCGCACCAAGTCGCGGGCGGCAAAATACCCATAGGAATAGCCGACAATCAGCACGCCGGATTGATAGGCAAAGAGCTTGCCGCCAGCGGCGAATGTCCAAATCATCCCGAGCTGCAGCGGATTGAGACCGTGCGACTTGGCGAATTCCATCACGAGCGGGATCGAGGTGCCGAGCATTGAGATCTCGCTGGCGAGCAGAAAGTGGTAGACGAATGCGGTCCAATACATGACGACCGTGGTGGTGATGATATTGGTCATGAAGGGCAGCATCCAGGCAAACACAGAGTTGGTTAGGATATCGAGCCCTTTTGTCGCTTGCATTACGGTGCCCATGCTGATCGCGGCTGCGACAAAGAATACCGGAAGATAATTGAGGCGCTTCATATCATCGATCTCAAGGATGCCGACGCGCGGCGACAGCGCAAACAGGCCAACGCCAATGCCAATCACCGAGGGCGAGATGTGGTGCAGAAAATCCGTCAGCCAGAGCAGGATCGCCGCCGTCATCAGCAAGGCCGCCTTCTTCTCCAACAGCGACAGCGAGCCTAGCTTTGTCGTTTCCGCGCGCAGATAGTCATAGCCGCCCTCGAGAGCAACTTTCTCCGGCGGGTAGAGCTTGAGTGTCAGCCACCAGGCGACGAGCACTGTGATGATGCTGCAAGGCAGGAAGGCAACGAACCAAAAGCTCCACAGCACTTCGACGCCGCCGATCTTCTCGATCAGACCGCGTGCGGTGATCGATCCGGCGCCGGCGATGATCATCTTGTCAAAAATATTGGCTGTGTAGCTGAGAACGAGGAACATGCCGCGCGAGACGTTACTCCCAGGAGGTGAATTGAACGCCTCGGCCAAGCCTAGCGCGATGGAGGCCATGATGACGACGCGGGCGATGCCAGAAGGAACGATGAAGGTAAGCAGGAAATCGGTGACGATCAGGCTGAGCAGGATACGCGGATAGGTTACGCCCACGCGCAGCATGACGAAGTAGGCAATCCGGCGCGCGATTCCCGACCGGGTAGCGACCACGCCGAGCAGCAGAGCGCCGAATAGGAACCAGGCGGTATCGTTGGCAAATCCGCTGAAAGCCACGGGAAACGTGACGATACGGAGCGCCCAGAAGAGGAAACAGCCGATGAATCCGGCCAAGGCGTAATCCATGGCGCGCGTAATCCATGCCACCACCATGAAACCGACGATCGCAAAGGCATGCTGGGTGACCGGTTGCAGCGGCAACGGCGCGAACCAGACGAGAGGGGGGACCAGGATGCAGAGAATCTGTCCGATGACGACGAGGCGCGAGTTAGGGCTCTCGAGGGATTCAGGCGATGGCAAGGCGCCGGCATCGACGGTCACCATGGGATTCCTCTATATCCGGGTTGGACCTGTCGACGAAAACATCCCCCGTCACTCCGTGAGTGGTGAATAGATAAAACTGGGTCGCAATGAGAATTAGAGCGATTTTGTTTTTTCGCGACTTCCATTCAGCATCCAGGAAAATATCTCCTTAGTCCGACGCGCCGTTTCTGGAAGAGGCATGTTCACAATCGGATACTGGTCCTTCCAATGGTACGGCCGGCAGGCGTCGATGATTGCGCGGCTATTGGTGAAGTCATTCTGCGCCTTGCGTTCGGGCGGGATTGACGGGTCGAGCGGTGTCGACCAAGCGTTACGGATAAAATCAATCGATGTCACAGGGTCCGAGCGTGAGCACACCGCCCACATCAACTCTTCGAGGTTGGATACATCAATATCGTCGTCGACCACGATCACATACTTTCCGGCATACGCGACCGAGCGACACATTGCTGCGAGATGCCCTGCCTGGCGGGCATGCCCAGGGTAACGCTGCTTGATCGACACGGCTGTGAGTTGACGCGAGCCACCCGCCTCGTGGCACCATGTGGCAACGACATCAGGCAGACCGGTTTTCTTTAATTCCTGTTTAAGCAACGCCGATCGCATCACGGCGCGATAACGCGCCTGTTCCTCCGGCGGTCGTTGCGGAGGGCAGCCGAGAATGATCGGGTTGTTTCGATGGTAAATTGCCTTGATGTCGAGCACTGGCTCGCTCCGCATCTTCGAGCCGTAGTAGCCGGTCCACTCGCCGAACGGTCCTTCCGGCAGCACATTGCCCGGTTTGACAAAGCCTTCGATAACCACCTCCGCATTGGCCGGGTAGGGCAGACCCGTGTGTTTACCTAGCACGACCTTCTGTGGTCGCCCACGATAGGCGCCGGCGATTTCGTATTCGCAAATACCATAGGGCACTTCCGTGCACGCCATCAGGAAAGTGAGCGGGTCTCCGCCGATTACAATGCATACCGGCATCGGCTGGTTGAGCGCCAGGTACTTGTCGCGGTGAATACGTCCGTGTTTGCCGGGTGAGATGTAGAAGCCAAGTCGTTTGGCGTCATGAATCATCACGCGATAGGTCCCGACATTGACCCAGCCATCCTCGGGATCGCGCGTGACATTGAAGCTGCCGGTGCCAATATATCGTCGCCCCTCATCGCGGTCGTGCCAAACTGGAGTCGGGAAACGGGTCACGTCCACCGCATCACCTTCGATCACGTTCTCCATGACCGGGCCGGTCTCTACAGTCTGGTAAGGCAGCGGCTTCTCGGAGATCTTCTGGAAGTCTGCAAGAAAATCTTCGGACAGCTCGATCTTATTGAGATCGGGCGGAAGGCCTAACGTCATGTTCTGCCGCCGACCGCCGAAGAAGTTGGTGAGCACCCGGAAACCCTTCGGATAGCCAGGGATGTCGTCGAACAGTGCCACGGGCGCCTTGGCGTCGTGCTGCAGCAGCTCCGCCGCCATGCCGATGTCTTCCTGCCAGGAGTACCCGTTGGCGCGCACGAGCTCACCGAGCTTGTCAGCTTCGACGATCCATTCGCGCAGATCATCATAGGGCACTCGGGCCCGGCGATTGTCAGTGAGGGCCATGTTCATGAGTATTCTCCCAATTCAGTCCTACAATCAGGACCAAACTAAAAATTTCTTGAGTGCGAAGTTTGAAGAATTTCCGTCCTGTGCGGGTATGTCCTTGATTTGAGTCAAGTAACCAACCGTTTCATGGCTCGAACAATTTCATGGCACTGTGATTTCAAGTGTGCGCAGGCGCAATTTCATCGCTGACGATTCGACGCAGTTCGCGGCGAAGGACCTTGCCGGCCGGGCTGGTAGGAAACTCCCGCACCAGCTTGAGGCACTCGGGCAGCTTGAATTTCGCGATTTCCCGGCTAAGCAAAAAGCTGTTCATCTCATTCAGATCGATGGTTGCGTCTTCAACTGGAATGATGAATGCGCAAGCCTTTTCGCCGAACTTTGGATCGGGCATCGCTACCACGCAAGCGTTCTTCACCTTCGGATGGCTCAAAATGTGGTTTTCAACTTCCTCGCAACTGATTTTTTCGCCGCCGCGATTGATGATGTCCTTGAGTCGACCCTCGACGTAGAGATTGCCGTCAATCCGGCGCACCACGTCGCCCGTGCGATAGAAGCCGTCACGGGTGAACGCGGCCTGGTTTTTTTTCGGGGCTTTGTAGTAGCCGCGAATGGTGTAGGGGCCACGGCAGATCAATTCTCCCGTTTCGCCATCAGGGACGTCGTCGCCGTTGTCACCGACGATGCGAATCTCGTCCGCGGGGGAGATTGGTCGGCCGGAACTGGTAAAACGAATCTCGGCCGGGTCATCGAGACGTGTCATGTTTAACAGACCCTCGCCGGTGCCAAAGCTCTCCTGGAACACGCAGCCGAACCGCAATTCGACGCGGCGGCGCAGTTCCGGCGCAAGCTTGGCGCCGCCGTTCATCAGCACGCGAAGCGAGGAGAAGTCGCGATGCTGCGGATACCCGGCGTTTATCCAGTCGACGATCTGTGGCACGGCGGCGGAAATGACCGACACGCGCTCCTCTTCAATCAACCGTGCCACGGTGTCAATTGTCGCATCCGGCGCAATTACTGCCGTGCCACCCCACGCCAGTGCGCCGAGCACGCCGGGACAGCCGAGCGTGTAGTTGTGCGCCATCGGCAGCAACGCCATAAATACTTTGTTGGTGTTGAAGCCGGCGACCTCGCCGCTCTGGTGGCAATTGTAGACGTAGTCATTGTGTGTGCGCGGGATCATCTTGGGCAGGCCGGTGGTCCCGCCGGACAGCAGCATCAAGGCGACCTCGTCGGGTGACGGGGCAAAGTCGCCGACGTAATTGCTGCCATCGCCGTCATCGACCGCCATTAGAGCGGTGAGCGACATCTGGTTAGTGCCCGGCTCGCCGAGCACCAGCACGCGGCGCAGCGACGGTGCGCCTGCGGAAATTTCCGCAGCCAATGGTCGATAATCGAAGCCGCGCCAGGTATCCGGCACGATATAGGCGACGGCCTCGGTATGAGTGACAAAGTGAGAAATCTCCTCGCGCCGGTGCGCCGGCAGCGCCAGAACCGGAATGACACCGATGCGCAAGAGCGCAAAGAACGCGATCACGAACTCGAGCGAGTTTGGCAGCTGGAACACCACCCGATCGAGCGGCCGCAATCCCAGATCGAGCAGTCGTCCGGCCGACCGATCGATCGCCTGGCCTAGGTGCGCATAGCTTAAGCGGCGTTCGCCTTGCACCAAGGCGGTTCGCTCCGGCGCCGCCCGGATCGAGCTTGCCAGCATGCCGTGTAGCGTATTGTTCGCCCAATATCCCTGGCGTCGGTAACGACAGGCAAGTTCCTCCGGCCAGGGGGTGCAGTGCTCCAGCATTTCCCGGCTGCTTTCCGTGCGCCGCACGACTACGACAGAAATCTATTGGCCGCCGGCCAGGGATGCCTTGATATTGGTCAACGGTGGCAGACCCGGGCGAGGAATTGGGGGAAGGGCTCTTCATATACTTAGGCCATTGCGGCGAAGAAGCCCGCCAACGCGGCGCTTTTTGAGAGTCAGCCGTGGTTCTGGACGATCAAGGCACACGTCGGGCGCACATCATCAACCGCTGATCGCGGTTACAGTGCGACGCGCGAGCAGGCGATGGCAGATTTTAAGACGCAGTGGGCGGCGCAGACTTAAGGAACTGCGGAATATCCTCGGTCCTGTTTATCCACTCCGTCGCGCGGGCGGCGAGGCGCTCATATTTGTCCGCCATCGCGTGCTTGGCCGCCTTAGCATCCGGGTCATCAAGCTGCTGCGCCAGCCGACGCGCTTCCTGCGCGCGGAGACGCCAATGAGTCGGATCGGTCAAAAGTTGGGGCATTAATTAGTGCGCTCCCTGTGCTGCGTTCAGAGACCGCCAACAGTGGCAGCCTCTTTCCCCAGCCGCCAAGATGAGAATATCCCCAACAGTCTAAGTGACAGGGGCAACTCAATACCGTTACGACAAAATAATTTCTGTCGAAGGGAACTTTTTGCATTATTTTTTTGACGCGGTACTTGCTTGCCCCCTGAAATATCGAATTGTCCGTTATGATATTTTACGAAAACTCCAAAACGATTGGAGACACGCTCGTGAAATCCTTAATCCTCAAACGCTCTGTCGCCGTTGACGGACACATTACCAGTGTCAGCCTCGAAGACGCCTTCTGGGGCGCCCTGAAGGAGATCGCGGATGCCCAGCATGAGACGCTGTCGAATATGGTCACAGAGATCGACAGGACACGCCAACGGGGCAGCAACTTATCTTCAGCGATCCGTCTTTTCGTACTCGACTGGATGCGCTCGGGGGACAATCGGCTTCACGAACTCAGAAAAATCCGTAACCGGAAGAACCAACCACACCGCTTAAAGTCTTTGATCGCATGATGATGATGCCCCCCAGGTTTCCTGTCATCATGTGATTTAGGGGCCGCGACGGCGGACGTAACCGCGCGGCCCCCTTTAAATTTTCTCGATTAACGACCTGTGGCTTCCCCTTTCAGTCTGCCCGTTTGACAAGGTACGATGCCTTGTCTTGAGCCTGGAGGTCCGGCGTGAGAAGGCGGGAATTTCTCGGGTTGCTCGGCGCGGCGGCCGCGCTCCCATTAACCGCCCGGGCGCAACAAGCGGGCAAAATCTATCGAATCGGATTGCTCAGTGGTGGCTCTCTGATAGGGCCTCTGGATGAGCGCAAACAAATCTCTGACGTCCGGTCTGGCCCAGCGTGGATTTGTTGAAGGACGCAATCTCACGATCGAACAGCGATGGGCGGATGGCCGTCTCGATCGACTTGGCGCTCTGGCAGCCGAGCTCAAGGCCAACAAGGTCGATGTTATCGTGACTTATGGCTATCCGGCCGCGCTCGCCGTCAAAGTCTCCGCGAACGAAACTCCGGCAGTTATTTCCGGAGCAGGCGACCCGGTCGCGACTGGCCTCGTTGAGGGGCTGGCACGGCCAGGCGGTTATCTCACCGGCGTTACGGAGCTATCCACCGATCTCAGCGCTAAACGTCTCGAACTTATCAGGGAGGCGGTACCCGGTCTCCATGTTGTCGCGATGCTGTGGAATGCGGCGGACCTCGGCATGACGTTGCGGTATCATGCGGCCGAAGATGCGGCTCGCGTGCTTGGCATCAAAGTTCAAACTTTGGGCGTGCGCGAGCCCAATGATTTTGAGCAAGCGTTCGCCGAAATGACACGTCAGCGCCCCGACGCCATTCTGATGGTGTCCGATGCTCTGACCATCCTTAACCGCAAACGCGTCGTTGAATTTGCCGCGGCTAACCGGCTGCCAACAATCTTCGAGAGTGCTGCCTTGGTGCGTGACGGTGGCCTAATGTCATACGGACCAAACCAAAGCGCGATTGGCGACCGGGTGGCTGATCTCGCTGCTCGGATCCTACACGGTGCGCGGCCCGCCGATCTGCCGCTGGAATTGCCAACGCGCTTCGAGATTTTCATCAACCTCAAGACTGCCAAAGCGCTCGGCCTTACCATGCCGCCCGCGCTGCTGGCGCGTGCTGACGAGGTGATCGAATAAACTTCGCCGATGTCCGCTATTGGCACAAAGCGGACATGCCAACCGCAGTGATGAATGTCCGTTATCGGGACTAAAGCGGCCATCGTTGTGATCAGAAAGAATGGCCCTGCGTGAGGCAGGGCCATTCCAATCGTGCAGCAAGCGGCGCCGAGACGCGCTAGTCGCAAATATGACGCGAGCGATAGATCACGCGCCCTGAGGGTGTCACGACCCGCTCACGGATCACCCGGCAGTCATCGCGATCGAACGCATAGCTGTCGCGCCAATGACGGTGACGCCAGCCATAGTCTGGATCACCCACGCCAACGCCGACGCCACCCGGGCCCGCGCCAAAATAGACCTGCGCACTGGCAGGAACCGTTGCGGCAAGGGTTAACGCTGCCATCAAAAGGAACTTTTTCATAGCGATATCCTCCTTTCGTGCATGCAACAACGTCCGGCGGCGACAATATTTCCGTTTTAAATTTTGGAAAGTTCTGGAACCAAATCGATCTAACTCCTCAAGCCAAGAGAAATAAGGGTGCGTTGAGTAAATCTGCAATTAAAGCGGACACGACAAACCGTCCAGCGAATGTCTGCCTTTGGGAGCAAAGCGAACGTTCGTGTAAATTGTCGCCATGTTCCTTGGTGACCCTTCCTCAAAAAGCTTCTGCGCCTGTTCGGATAAGGAACTTTTTTTCGTCCCAACTATTGTCCCTTCCGAACCCAAATTGGAGCGAAACGCTATGGGTAAATTGAGCGCTATTGCTTTCATAGTAATGATCATGGCTCCGCTCCCCGCGATCGCATACATGCGAGAGGATGTAGATGCATGTACGCCGGATGCGATGCGGCTTTGCCAGAACGCTATCCCGGATGCGAGTCGAGTAACCCAATGCCTTGTCCAAAATAAACAGCGACTCAGCCCCGCCTGCACCAACGTGTTCAATCGGCCACATGGCGCGAGTATCGACCGCGAACAGCCGGTAAAGGCTCAAGGGACTAATTACTGACCAAGTTAATTCGGATGGCCGGCGCAATACCAGCTTGTGGCACGAAGTTGGTATGGACGGGTGTCCGCTAAGTGCCAACAGCCGACATCGTTGATGCAGCCAGCGTTAATCGTTTGACCGTCGATCACTCGGCCGCTTCCTGTTTTCTGGGCGCTTTCCCCTATTGGGGCCAACTCAGCCTTGTGGCAATAGCTGGGCTCAGGAACTAGAACTCAGCCCCGCGGTTATCACCTTGAAATGCATTCAGTTTCGTCGCGGAGGAAGAAATGGCGGCGAGTTCGACAACCAATAATTCGGAGAGACGGCGACGACCTGCTCCTCAGGGCGACAAAGGGATAGCGGGCCTCGCGGGCGACGTATTGAACGACGCCGCATTCCTGTTTCAGACCGAGTTGCGGTTGCTACGCGCCGAGATTTTCGAAAAGTTTATCCTCATCGGCGTGTCCGCGGCACTGCTTGGTACCGGCGCTCTTTTGCTTGTGGCGACCGTCGTGTTCTTGCTGGAGGCAGGCATCGCCGGTCTTGTTGCGTGTGGTTTTTCTTGGCCTATTGCGACTCTCTTCGTCGCCGGGGCAATTCTATTGGTTGGCGCTGGCCTCATTTGGGTGGGGATCAACGGCCTAAGCATAGAACGCCTCAAGCCGTCCAAAACTCTCGATCAGTTACGAAAAGATACAAGCATGTGGTGACCGTATGACATCATCTACCCAGCTAGAACGTACAGCGGAAAGAGCGCGAGAGCGTCTGTCAAATCGGTTGGAGGACCTTCGTTATCACGTCTCGCCTGCGACCCTGGCGAGCGATCTGCTTGGCGTCAATGCTCGTGCAAGGGGAGCAGATGAGGTCCTACCCGTGTTGGTGCGCCAGGCTCGAAGCAATCCGATGGCCTGCCTCCTCATTGCGGCAGGGGTCGGGTGGTTGCTCTTTTCAGAGTCGCGGGGGCGTCGCGTCCTTGTGAACGGCAGGCGTGCGAGGCTACGGCAGACCCGACGCATAACAAGAAAAAAACGCGATATACACAACGGCAAAATAAGTGTTGGCAGCCAGAAAAGGTAACGTGGCGACGGCAATCGGCCTTGCGGACGAAACCGTCGGCTTTGGTCCGCACTTTATAGGCGGTGTCCTGCACACAGAGGGTGGGCGGCTTTGATAATTGCTTCCTCTTGGAACTGCACAGCCCCCATTTGAATTATCAAAGGCTCTTCCCTAAGGAGTGAAAATTCGATGGTCAGAAGCATAACAACGAAGGCGAGGGATGCGATTACAAACGCCGCGCAACGCAGCGTTAAAGGCGTCACGTCGATCGCTGGGGACGTTCTCGATGCGGCAGCGCAGGCTGCCGCAGATGTTGTGCTTGAATCGACCACCAACGCGCTGGAAGCCGGGCGGGCAAAAATCAAGCAATCCACTCCAGCGATGAAGCGAGCGATAAGGAAAGCGGCTAAGCGGACGGTAAGTACACCTGTCCAAAGAACGACGGTTGCCAAAAGGAAAACGACCACCAATCGAAAAGCGAAACGCCGGTCCCGCTAATTGTGTTCGAGAGCTTACGCGAGCTTAGTTAAGTCATCGAGGGCCGGACGTATCTGCAAAATAAGCGTTGTGCTTGCAGACCGCGCATGACGCGGCCGAGTGAGCACCGCTGCAGGCGCTCAAATGCCGGCAACCAAATGGTATCTCGCCCGTTATCAAGGCCATGGAGCTAGGCGGCACCAAGGCTGCACAGCGGCGGGTGGAGAAGCCGGGTCTGACGCGCGGCGCGCTCGCGGCGCGTTTTGCACTCTCGGTCAGCGATCCCCAACCGATGACCGAGGTTGCGCGTTTCTGGCGCACCGCGGCCCAGTCGGCCACCATCGGGATGTTTGTGATTCTACTGGTCGTGGCGCTTAGTCTGGCGCGGCCGCTCCTACTGCCCGTGGCATCGGCCTTCGTGATGTCCATGATGCTCGGGCCACTATCGGCGCGGGCCGAGCGCTATCAAATCCCGTCGCTGGTGTCGGCAATCGTTCTGTGGTTACTCGTGGTCGCAGTATTCTACAGCGTTATTATTCTTTTGGCGGCACCAACCGTGGATTGGATCGGCAAGACGCCGGATATCGGCCGCAACATTCAGGAAAAATTGCACGTCTTCGATCACCCGCTGGCAGCATTGCAGGAGCTGCGCGACGCGCTTCTGCCGTCCGATAAAAAGGGCAGCCTTGGTGTTGACATCATAAGTTTCGTCCAGCCCGCACTCCTCATTGTGACGCCGGCAATCGGCCAGACCCTCATATTCTTTGGTACGCTGTTCTTCATGCTGCTCGGCCGCTCGCAACTGCGCCGCGTGCTGGTGGTGTTCTTTGATGAGCGCGAAGCGCGGCTGCGCACGCTCAAGATCATGAATGACATCGAACACAATTTGACCGGCTATCTGAGCATTGTTGCCCTGATTAATATCGCGGTCGGGATTTGCGGTGGGGTGGCCGCGTGGGTGGCCGGCTTGCCGGATCCGGTCGCCTGGGCCGTGCTCGCGTTCATTCTCAACTTCGTTCCCTATATCGGGGCGCTGATCATGGAAGTCGCATTGTTCATGGTCGGACTGGTGACATTTGCTACCCTCACACACGCATTGCTAGCGCCGTTGTTGTTCCTGGGTTTGGCGACACTGGAAGGACACTTTATTACCCCGAGCATTATGGGCCACAGGCTCACGCTCAATCCGCTCACCGTGTTCTTATCGCTGGTTTTTTGGACCTGGCTGTGGGGCCCCGTCGGCGCGTTTCTGGCAGCGCCGCTACTTATTATGGGGCTGGTTGTGGTCGATCATCTGTTTCCCGAGGATGAGCCAGAGTTGCCGGCCTAGTATACTGGCGCGGCAGTCGCGATACGCCTCCGATGGGAACCGAAGGTCGTGTCGAGTCGAGTGGAGTTTGAGGCGATTCAAAAAATTCTGGCTTAAAAAAGAAAAGGGGCTGCCGGCCATCTGGCAGCCCCCTACACCACCTTACACACCAGCTTAGGGGAAGGGATAAAAGCTGGCGGTAGCAAACAAACTCGCGTTGTCGAATTTTGTTCCGCAGCGGCATTACTAGAAAAGAAGGGGCTGCCGTGGATGCCTGCGGCAGCCAAACACAAACACCACCGCCAACTCGCGTTTCTCGGTTGTCCGCTTCGCTATCCATACCCGAGTCTATCCTCCAGGATTGGCATCCTTGCCAAGGCCGCCGTCAATTGGTCGGTCTATTGATCTATTTCTTGGCCGTTGGAGGCAACGTAAGCGCATCCAGCCGAGCGCTGGAACCGCTGTAATGGCTAGCGAGTTTCCCTCATTCGAGACGACGCAAAGCGTCCCGAACCAAGGAGGATGCCATGACTGATCCACGTTTTACGGATGATCCGCACTTGAGCGACCCGGTAGTCCGCCGTGACGAGAACGTCGGCGGAATATGGGGTTGGATTGCTGGTATCGCGTTGCTGCTGCTGATCGGATTCGTGATCCTTGCTGGCTCGCATAGCAACAGCAATACAGCGAGCAGCGGCCCTTCAACGTCGACCACGGCCAGCACGCCCGCGCGTACCGCGACACCGCCGAGCACCACGGGTTCCGGCTCGTCATCGCCGCAGCCGATCACCCCGGCCGCGCCGTCGAAGAGCGGCACGCAGTAACACGCGATTATTTCACGAAATACCGGTCCCGGGCCGCAAGGGGGCGACAGTCGCGAATGGGGTGACGGCAACTGCCGCCGCGCGACCGTGCCGCTGGCGCACAGCGGGAGGCGAATCGAGCCCGGCGCGCAATCTCAGGAATGGCGACGCGCCGCAGATGCAAGCGCGTCGCCGCTTCCAGGTTACGGAACGTAATGAAACCCGGCGCGCCTGCTCAGCGTTATGAGTGCTGACGCAGACTCCCGGGTACATCCGAATCCATAACCCCACTGTGACGGAGAAAGCGATGGCACACCTGCTCACCTACATGACAAGTCCAGAAGGTTGGAAAGGCTGGAAAAAATTACCTTCTCAAGGTGTCGTAAAGCGGGACTGGGTCCCGACCGGGCGTATCGATTTCGCTACCCGCCTTGATGGCGACCCTGGAGACTCTGATCAACCTAGTGAATTCAAGTTGCTTGTGGAGGAACGCCGAATTGTAGAGAGCATCACCGGAAATGAAAATCTTGAGATTCAATGGAGGCTCGCAACGCTTAACGAAGCGAAGGCAGTCGTAGCGCAATACCACAAATACTTGTCGGAACACTCGCTTATCAAATCTGTATTCGACGAGACCGTATCGCTACCTCCACCAAAAAAGATTCAAAAGATTCAGGAGAGCCCTGCGGCCTAAACTGACCGTTCAGTGGTGGATTCTGTGAGGAATCCATTGGCCTATAAGGGCGCCGACATGGACTTTATCCTTGGCTTCCTTGTCGGAGGCGCCAAGCCGCTTTTTGAGCGCCTCAACTTGCATCCTGAGGTCAATAGCCTCAACCTTCAGGCCATCACGGTCGATCTTGAGACGGTTAATGACGTCCCTTTGCCTGCTCAGTTCGACAAGTTGGTTGGTGATTTTGTTTTTATGCTGCTCGACGATTATCTCTTGGCGTCGCGCTGACATCGCGAATTCCGCGCGCAGCAGGTCTTTATCGGCTTCGATCTCCTCAATCGATTGTGGGAGGGCGGCTTCAAGGCGTCTTACGGTCAGCCGTACTGCGCGGTCGTGAACAAGGGGCATGACGGCCACCCCGATGAGGCACCCGGACAGTAAGCCAATGCCTATACACATGATTGATTCGATCATCTGACGGAAAACATTCAGTCCGCCATTAGGTTCCGTCGGGCGCTCGGCCTCGACGTCCCCAACGTGCTGTCGGGGGCTGCTTGCCGTCCGCCCCGTGGTCCATGGAACCAATCCTCAATTAAATCTTACCCTTTGTCTTCTCCTTAAATGTTGCATCAGCTCGCCACGAACAGCAGCGAGCGTTCTGATTTCTCCAGCAGCGCTTCGGCTGTGTCGCCGAAGAAAAGCTTTTCACCCGGGCGGCGGCCGGCGCCGATCACTACCAGATTGTATTGCTTGCGCGACAGTTCTTTGAGGATTGCTTTCTCGGCTGCGATATTGGCACGCACGGCGGTGCCTATTTCTGTGTCATACGTTTCAGCAAGCTTGCTGATGTCTTTTAGAATGGCCTCTTCGTAACGTCGCGAACGCTTTTTGCCTCCCGGCGCGACATAGAGCGCCGTTACGGGCGCGTGGCTGGCGCGTGCAATGGCGATCGCTACTTCGGCTGCGCGGCGCGAATATTCGTTGCCATTGACCGGCACTAGTATGCTGAACTTTGCGTGGAGCGGTGCCTCAAGCAACTTGTCGCGCGCGTCCACCACCACAAGCGGGCCTTCGAAACCAGTGGCGAGTTTGGTGATGTCTTCGTGGAATTCGTTGCGCCGGGCAACGGTCTTTTCCAGGCCGACGATCATCAGGCTGTAGCCCTTTTTGGCCTCTTCGGCGACCACATCCTGTTTCGGCGCTTCTTCGATGATCGTCGTCACATCAAGTTTGGTGTCGCTTTTTTCTTCGGGCTTTTGCACGAACTCAACTTGTTCGGCAAATTCCTTTACGGTCGTGCCGACTTCCTCGGCCCTTTGCTTGGCGGCCTCAGTTGCAGCCTTGCTCGTTTTCTTGTCGTTTTTGATGTGCATCACCGTCGTCGGCATTGCGCTGCCGCCGGCGATCAAACCAGCGACACGCGTGGCAAACTTCGCGTTGTTACTTTCGTCGACTGTCAGCAACAGCCGCTCCAGTTTTGGCACAAAGCCTTTGGCTTCCATTTCCTCGCGCTCGAGCCGTTGCTTTTCATCCTTGCGCATCGGCAGCCGCGATAGTGCCCGACGCAGCGTAGGCGGCATCGCCATGGTGGTGATCACTGCCATCGTGACGATCATGGTAAAGAGATCCTGACTCAGCGCACCCATCGATAGGCCAATGGTGGCGACGATCACTTCGGTTGAGCCGCGCGCGTTCATGCCGGTTCCGAGCGCCAGCGACTCGCGAAAGCTAAGGCCGGCAAGCTTGCCGCCCGCGAAAGCGCCACCGAACTTGCCAACGCTGGCGATTGCAATCAGGCCCACCGTAAAAAGCAGCAGGGTTGGATCTTTAAGGATTGTAAGATCGGCCGAAAGACCGGCGGTAGCGAAGAACACCGGCATAAAAAAAGCGATAATCATGCCGCGCAACTGCTCGTCAATGTGGCGGGTGAGGATCGGCGATTCACCGATCAGGATTCCGGCGACGAAGGCGCCAAGCACGGTATGCACGCCGATCAAATCAGTGATCAGAGCCATTGCACACATAATCAGCAGGATTGCGGTGATGACTGCGAAGTCACTTACGAAAGCGTCGTTTACCCACCGGATAATGATGAACACTAGGCGCCGGCCGATGGTCAGGCTTAGGCCCATGAAGGCAAGCGTGCCGAGGACGCTCTGAGCGACACTCCACATGTCTACATGACCTTGCAATGCCAGGCTGAATATGACTGCCGTGATCATCCAGCCAATAGTGTCGTCGATGATCGCGGAGGCGAGGATGATCTGGCCGACACTGCGGCGTACGAAGTTCATCTCCCGGATTACGGTGGCTACGATTTTCACGGAGGCGATCGATAGCGCAGTGCCGAGGAAGAGCGAGGTAATCAACCGTTTGCCAGGGTCGGGTAGCATGGAATCCGGCAAAGCTTCGCCGAGCCCAACGCCGCATACGAATGGAATAATGATGCCGGCAAGCGAGGTAATCGCCGACGCGCCGCCGGTGCGCCGCACGAGTTTGAGATCGGTTTCCATGCCAGTGAGGAGCAACAGCATGAGCACGCCGAATTGGGCGACGGCGTCGAGCATCGCCTTCTGCTCCTTGCCGCCGGGGAAAATAGCGTGATGCAGATCGGGAAACAGCGCGCCCAGAAGGGAAGGGCCGAGTACAAGGCCGGCGATCAGCTGCCCCATAACGCTCGGCTGATTGATACGAATCATCGCCTCGCCAAGTAGGCGGCCAACCAGCATCAGCAGTGCGAGCTGCGCGACGAACACGAGTTCGGATGGCCCGTGCTCAACTCCGGCGGCAAGTGCGGGTGTGGCCGCAAGTACGCATGGCGGCAGCAGTATGCACAGCCGGAAAAGCCACCATCGGACATCGGTCATGTGCGGGGGGTCCCCTCAGGTTTGCCCGGTCAGCGGCAACTCGGGGTCGGCGAGGAAAGTTCCAAAGCAACTCGTGCGCTAGGCACGGCTCATGTCTGTTTTCGACATCCGCGTTGACCACCAGAGGCTTGGACTGCAGGCTTCGTCTGTCTGGCAGTGTAGTAAAGCGCTCTGCGCAAGATTTATAAGACTCAAGGCCTAATTGGTGTGTTCCGTTGCCCCTTCAGCCTTCTTCTCCGCCGCCCTCACGCGCAGACTCTTCGTTCGTTTTTCCACGATGTCGCGCAGTCGTTCGATCTCATCGTCAGTCAAATGCTCTATCCCAACGAAGAAGTTTTTTGCAGCGCTGACCCGAATAAGCTCGTCGAGCTTCACCTGAATTGCTGCGCTGTCACGATTTTGCGAATTCTGGATTAGAAAGACCATTAGAAAAGTGACGATGGTTGTTCCCGTATTGATGACGAGCTGCCAGGTGTCCGAATAATGAAAAATCGGACCAGTTGCACCCCAAACGATGACGATTACCAGCGCCGTGATAAACGCGAACGGCCGTCCAGCCTCTCTTGCGATATTGTTTGCAATCGTGCCGAATGCAATATTTATTGCAGTCGGTCTTTTATTTGCACCATTACCGTTCATAGGAATCTCCTTACCGTTATCCTGTGGCGTCGCGAATAACGCATTTCTGCTTGTTTAGTTCGCCCCAGTCATTTGCTCTGGATGCCAACCCTCACGGCCAGCCGGTGAGCAACTACGACGCGGTTTGGCGGCTCTAAACGGGTAGGGTTCTATCGAACGATTTGCTGCAGGAGTGCGTGCAGCTTTGCGGCCTCGATCGGTTTTTGCAGCACAGGCGCGTGCGCAAATGCGGGAACGATGCTGTCGGGCCCATATCCCGTGACGAATGCAAAAGGAATCTTCCGGTCGGTGAGGATGTCAGCAACGGCATACGTTTTTTCGCCGCCCAAATTCACGTCGAGGATGCCGGCCTGCAAATTGTTGCTCTTGGCAGCGAGAATCGCATCGCTGAACCGGTTATAGGGGCCATCGACCTTGTGTCCGAAGGCCGACAGCATGTCCGCCAGCATCATCGATACCAAGGGCTCGTCTTCGACAAGTAGGACTCGCTTGTCGTCCGGATCCAATGCCACGGCTGGTACGGGCACGCCATCGAATTGCTGCGTTTCCAACGCGTGCCGCTTGGACGGTTCCATATTGCCTTCGTGTGGAACGCATAAAGTGCAGCGCAAACCGCTGGCCTGCCAGTCGAAGTTCACGAGACCACCGAGCTGGCGTTCGATGCCGGCGATAATGGCCCGGCTGCCATAGCCGCGACGGTCGGGCGGGGTAATTTCCGGGCCGCCTGACTCGGCCCATACGAGTTGGAGTTTTCCTGACTTGGTCTGCCATGTGAGGTCGACTCGGCCGGTATCGGTCGACAGCGCGCCATACTTTGCCGCGTTCGTAGCCAGCTCGTGCACCGCCAAGGCAATGGTCTGAGCCGTGGCCGGCGGCAGCAAAACGACAGGGCCACGGGCTGAAACGCGTTCGTTGCCGGCGGCGCGATAAGGGGAAAATTCTTCTTCCACGAGTCGGGTGAGATCGGCGCCCTCCCAGCGCGAACCGGCTAATAGCCTATGCGCGTTAGAGAGCGCACCGATACGACCATCGAGCGCGCCAATATAATCTTCGATGGTTTCTGCGCGGGTGAGTCGCATGATCGATTGCACGACCGCTACGACATTGCGCGCGCGGTGATCGACCTCTTCGGCCAGCAGGATTTGGCGTTCTTCCGCCTGTTTCCGCTCGGTGATATCGGCGATGACGCCACTGATCCAGATAAGTCGCCCGCTATCGTCGAAGCTCGCCGCTGCAGTCCCGGTGCACCAGCGCACGTCGCCGCTGGGCCGCAGGACACGAAATTCGGTTTGGAAGGTGTTTGCATCCTTCGTCACCTTGCGGAACGCACGCACCAATAATTCGAGATCTTCTGGATTAATGAGTGGCCGCACGGTCTCCACGGTTGGTACAAAAGTGCTTGGGTCGACACCGAAAATATCGCACAGGCCCTGATCCCATACGGTCGAGTCGCGCGTAACATTCCATTCCCAACTGCCCATTTGGCCGGCAGCAAGCGCGAGGCTGCGCAGGCGCTCGCTCTGACGAAGCTGTCGCGTTGAGGCTGCAAGCTCAGCGGTGCGCTCTGCGACTCGTGCCTCTAGTTCTCTGTTTAACTGCTCAAGCTGGCGGGTCTTGCGGAAAAGCTCCACGAATACTTTGACCTTCGCGCGTAGCACCTCGGGAATCACCGGGACGGGCACATAGTCGACCGCGCCCATCTCGTAACCACGCAAACGGTCGACGTCCGTGAGCAGGATAGCGGAAATGAAAATCAGCGCTGTCTTCTCGAAGCGAGGATGATTGCGGATCATCGCCGCCAGCTGGAAACCGTCGATGTCGGGCATGTAGACGTCGATGAGAACGACGGCGACATCATGCTTCAATAGCAGCTCGAGTGCCTCTGTAGCATTACTCGCGCTCAATAGATTTTCGCGAACGTCCTCTAGAATGGTCCGATATGTTAGAAGTTTCGCTGGCTGATCGTCGACGAGGAGAATGTTGACTTTGTCGTCTGGCATGGTGCCCTCGTGTCAACGATGCAGCCAACTGCGGAGCGCAGACAGCAGTTGTTCCGTATTCACGGGCTTTGCCAAATAATCCGAAGCACCGGCATCAAGGCATTTCTCGCGATCTCCCTTCATCGCTTTTGCAGTGAGAGCGATGATGGGCAGTCGGCGGAAATTGGCGTTCTTGCGGATTTGCTCCATCGTCTGATAGCCATCCATCTCCGGCATCATGATATCCATGAGCACGATGGCGATGTCGGTATTGGACTCGATCAGGTGGATCGCCTCATTGCCGGTGGTGGCGGCGAGAACCCGCATGCCGCGCCGCTCAAGTATGCTGCTTAGCGCAAAGATATTGCGGGCGTCGTCGTCAACCAGAAGGACAGTGCGGTCGACCAGATCTTCGTCGGAGGTGGTTAGCCGCTCCAGCATGCGCTGCTTTTCGGGGGGCAATTCGGTCACTACCCGATGCAGGAAGAGGGCCGTTTCGTCGAGCAGACGCTCCGGCGATTCGACGCCCTTGACGACGATGCTACGCGCCATGGTGTGGAGCCGCGCATCTTCTTCGGCGCTCAGCTCGCGTCCGGTGAACACGACTACCGGCACTTCTGACAGCGCTGCGTCTGCACTCAACTCTTCCAGCACCTCGAAACCGGACATATCGGGTAGCCGCAGATCGAGCACCACGCAATCGGCAGGCTGGCGGCGCAGCGCATTGAGCGCGTCACGGCCGGTGCCGGCGGTTTCGATCTCGACATCGTCATAGCCGAGCAACTCAGAAATGCTGATCTGTTCTGTGGGATTGTCTTCAACCACCAGGAGGCGCTTACGCCGCGGCGCCGAATACTCCTTGATACGGCGGAGGGCGGCTTCGACACCTTCGGTGGTCGTCGGCTTGGTGACGAATGAGAATGCGCCGCGCGCCAGGCCGTGATGCCTGTCTTCATCGAGCGTGATGATTTGCACGGGAATGTGGCGTGTCAGCGGGTTTTGCTTGAGCTGGCTCAGCACACTCCAGCCCAGCATGTCGGGCAGGAACACGTCGAGCGAAACTGCGCTCGGTTGATACTGTTTGGCTAGCTCAAGTGCGTCGGCGCCGCGCTGGGCTACCAACACTTTGAATCCCTTGTCTCGTGCGAGATCGATCAGAACGCGGCAATAGTGGGGATCATCCTCCACGATCAGCAGGATTGAATCACCGGGGTGAATTTCGTGCCGGTCGTCCGGAATCTGCTCGATGGCGCGTTCCGGCAGCACGATCGGCGTCGTCTGTAACTGGGCTATTACGGGCCCGCTGGCCGTGCGAGTGGCCACCGATGGCCCGGCATAAGTGACCGGTAAGTAAAGCGTAAATGTACTGCCGACGCTGGGTGCGCTCCGCAGCTGGATTTCACCGCCAAGCAGGTTTGACAGCTCGCGGCTGATCGCAAGTCCTAGTCCGGTCCCGCCATATTTGCGGCTGGTGCTGGCGTCGGCCTGCTGGAACGCTTCGAAAATGATCTTCTGTTTCTCGGCCGGGATACCGATGCCGGTATCCGAGACCTCGAAGGCGACTACAGTCTGCGCCTGACTGAGGATTGGGTGTGTCGGAGTCCAACCGGTAGGTGCGGCGGCAACCTTGAGCTGAATACCGCCATGATCGGTGAACTTGAAGGCATTCGAGAGCAGGTTCTTGAGGACCTGCTGCAAGCGCTTGGAGTCGGTGATGAGGCTGTGCCCAAGCGAGGGGTCGAGATCGATATTGAAAGAGAGCTGCCGCGTTTCGGCTTCGTGCCGGAAAGGGCGGCTCACGGTGTCGAGCAGATCTGAGAATAAGAGCTCCTCCGCCTCCACGGTGACCGTTCCGGATTCGATCTTCGAAAGGTCGAGAATATCGCTGATAAGATTGAGTAAATCGGTACCGGCGCCGTGAATGGTGCGGGCGAATTCGGTTTGCTTGTTTGTGAGGTTTCCGTCTGGATTGTCGGCGAGCTGCTGGCCAAGAATGAGGATGCTGTTCAGCGGCGTGCGCAGCTCGTGCGACATGTTGGCCAGGAATTCCGACTTATATTTCGAGGTGAGCGCGAGCTCCGCTGCCTTTTCCTCGAGTGCGCGACGCGCCTGCTCGATTTCCTGGTTCTTTCGTTCGACTTCGACGTTACGCTCGGCGAGCTGCTGGGCCTTTTGCTCCAGCTGCTCATTGGTCTGCTGCAATTCTCGCTGTTGCGTCTGCAATTCGCCGGCGAGTTGCTGCGACTGCTTGAGTAGACCTTCGGTCTGCATCGTTGCTTCGATTGAATTGAGCACGATGCCGATGCTGGCGGTCAGTTGCTCGAGGAACATCGTCTGCAGCGCGGTGAACTGGGTAACCGAAGCGAGCTCGATCACAGCCTTGACTTGGTTTTCGAAGAGAACTGGCAAGACAATGATATTGCACGGCACGACCTTGAATAGGGCAGAACCAATTGGCACTGCGTGGGTCGGCATGTCGGTGATCAGCATGCGGCGCTTGTCGGCGGCGCATTGTCCGATCAGCCCTTCACCGATCCGCAGCCGCTGTGGGTGCCCGTTGGAACAATCGTCAGCATATGCCGAGAGTAGCCTCATCGACTGCAATTCTTCGCTTTCCACCTGATAAATGACGCCAAGTTGCGCGTTGACGAGCGGCGTAAGTTCGCTCAGCAGCATACGACCAACGGTGGCCAGGTCGCGCTGGCCCTGCAACATGTTGGTGAACTTGGCGAGGTTTGTCTTCAACCAGTCCTGCTCGGTATTGCGGTCCGTGGTCAGACGCAAGTTGTCGATCATCGTATTGATATTGTCTTTTAGCTCGGCCACTTCGCCGCGCGCATCGACTTGAATCGATCGCGTCAGGTCGCCCTTGGTCACCGCTGTGGCAACCTCGGCGATCGCGCGCACCTGCGTGGTGAGGTTCGCCGCCAGCAGGTTGACATTGCCGGTGAGCGCCTTCCAGGTGCCGGCTGCGCCGGGGACGTTGGCCTGGCCCCCGAGACGTCCCTCGACGCCCACTTCGCGCGCGACCGTCGTCACCTGATCGGCGAAAGTCGCGAGTGTATCGGTCATGTTGTTGATAGTTTCGGCGAGCGCGGCAACCTCGCCCTTCGATTTCACCGTGAGGTTTTGTTTGAGGTCGCCGTTAGCGACGGCGGTCACCACCTTGACGATGCCGCGCACCTGCTCGGTGAGGTTTGCCGCCATGACGTTCACGGTATCGGTCAGGTCCTTCCAGGTGCCGGCAACGCCCGGCACTTGCGCCTGGCCGCCGAGCTTGCCTTCGGTACCAACCTCGCGGGCAACGCGTGTCACTTCCGAGGCAAAGGCGTGGAGCTGGTCCACCATCGTGTTAATGGTGTTCTTGAGTTCGAGAATTTCGCCTTTCACGTCCACCGTAATCTTGCGCGAGAGGTCGCCGCGCGCCACGGCGGTCGTCACTTCGGCAATGTTGCGGACTTGTGTGGTGAGATTTGCGGCCAGCAGGTTGACGTTGTCGGTGAGGTCCTTCCAGGTGCCGGCAACGCCCGGCACGTTGGCCTGGCCGCCGAGACGCCCCTCGGTACCGACTTCGCGCGCGACGCGCGTCACTTCGCCGGCGAACGACCGCAGCTGATCGGTCGTTGTGTTAAGCGTTTCCTTAAGTTGCAGCAGCTCGCCGCGAACGTCCACGGTGATCTTCTTGGACAGGTCACCATTGGCGACCGCGGTTGCGACTTCCGCGATGTTGCGGACCTGCGCGGTCAGGTTGGAGGCCATGAAATTGACGTTGTCGGTGAGGTCCTTCCAGGTACCGGCCACTTCCGGCACCTCCGCCTGACCGCCGAGCTTGCCTTCGGTGCCGACTTCGCGCGCGACGCGCGTCACTTCGGATGCGAATGAGTTGAGTTGGTCCACCATCGTATTGATGGTGTTCTTGAGTTCGAGAATTTCGCCTTTCACGTCCACCGTGATCTTGCGCGAGAGGTCGCCGCGCGCCACGGCGGTCGTCACTTCGGCGATGTTGCGGACCTGTGCAGTGAGGTTGCCCGCCATCGAATTCACGGAATCCGTCAAATCCTTCCAGGTGCCGGCGACGCCAGGCACGTTGGCCTGACCGCCGAGCCGGCCTTCGGTGCCGACTTCGCGCGCGACGCGTGTCACTTCGCCCGCGAACCGGTTGAGCTGGTCCACCATCGTGTTGAGCGTTTCCTTGAGCTGTAGGATTTCGCCGCGCACGTCGACGGTGATCTTGCGCGAAAGGTCACCGCCGGCGATGGCGGTCGCCACTTCGGCAATGTTGCGGACCTGGCCGGTGAGGTTGCCGGCCATCGAGTTCACCGAGTCGGTCAGGTCCTTCCAGGTGCCAGCCACTCCCGGTACTGCGGCCTGGCCGCCAAGCTTGCCTTCGGTGCCGACCTCGCGTGCCACGCGCGTCACTTCCGATGCGAAGGCGTTGAGCTGGTCCACCATCGTGTTGAGCGTTTCCTTCAGCCGAAGGATTTCGCCCGAGACGTTCACAGTAATCTTCTTCGACAGGTCGCCCTGCGCCACGGCGGTCGCGACCTCTGCGATGTTGCGGACCTGGCCAGTGAGGTTGGACGCCATCGAGTTGACGCTGTCGGTCAGGTCCTTCCAGGTGCCGGCGACGCCACGAACAACCGCCTGACCGCCAAGCTTGCCTTCCGTGCCAACTTCGCGTGCGACGCGCGTCACTTCGCCCGCGAACCCGTTGAGCTGGTCCACCATGGTGTTGATGGTATCCTTAAGCTCGAGAATTTCACCGCGCACGTCCACGGTGATTTTCTTCGACAGGTCGCCGTTGGCGACCGCGGTGGTCACCTCGGCGATATTGCGCACCTGGCCAGTGAGGTTGCCGGCCATCGAGTTCACCGAGTCGGTCAAGTCTTTCCAGGTGCCGGCGACGCCAAGCACATTGGCCTGGCCGCCGAGCCGGCCTTCGGTGCCGACTTCGCGCGCCACGCGCGTCACCTCGCCGGCGAAGGCGTTGAGTTGGTCCACCATCGTGTTGATGGTTTCCTTCAGCTGCAGAATTTCGCCCGACACGTTGACGGTGATCTTCTTCGACAGGTCGCCGCCGGCAATAGCGGTTGCCACGTCGGCGATGTTGCGAACCTGCGCGGTCAGGTTCGACGCCATGAAATTGACGCTGTCGGTCAAGTCTTTCCAGGTACCGGCGACGCCCGGCACCTGTGCCTGACCGCCAAGTTTGCCTTCGGTGCCGACTTCGCGCGCGACGCGCGTGACCTCCGAGGCGAAACCGTTAAGTTGGTCCACCATCGTGTTAATTGTGTCTTTGAGTTCAAGAATTTCGCCGCGCACGTCGACGGTGATTTTCCGCGACAGGTCGCCGCGCGCCACAGCGGTGGTCACTTGCGCGATGTTACGCACCTGGTCGGTCAGGTTGCCGCACATGGCGTTGACCGAGTCGGTGAGGTCTTTCCACGTTCCAGCGACGCCCGGCACGATGGCCTGGCCGCCGAGCTTGCCGTCGGTTCCGACTTCGCGTGCGACGCGCGTCACTTCCGAGGCGAATGAGCGCAGCTGGTCCACCATCGTGTTGATGGCTTCCTTCAGCTGGAGGATTTCGCCA
>DASWAK010000009.1:0-1957 GCA_036391175.1 Pseudolabrys sp. | reverse complement strand
GGTGTCTGGCAGTTTATGCCGGGCACCGCGCGCCGATACGGATTGGTGGTGTCGCCTGCACGCGATGACCGTTTGGACATCGGCCGATCAACCCGTGCCGCTGCGCGATATTTGCGCGACTTGTACCAGCAATTCGGAAATTGGCAATTGGCGATCGCCGCGTACAACGCGGGAGAGCAGGCAGTTGATCGCGTTTTGGGACGGACCGGACAGCGAGACTTCTTTGCCATTCGGGGGGCACTCCCACACGAAACACGCGACTACGTCCCTGCGGTTCTTCAGGCGATGGCAACACTCGGTGGCAATACCAGCGTTTCCACGCCGGCTCGGGCGAATGGTCGGGTCATATATGCGTCAGCAGAGGGGGACGCCATTCGGAATTAACCACCGAGGCGGGACAAAACCGCGAACGGTAAACGGACCACTTCAAATTCGCATAGGAGATTGTTCATGCTTAGTCGTTCGAAGGGCTTTCTAATTCTCATTCTCTTTGCGTTCCTCAGCCTCGTTGCCTTCGCCGCAGCACCGCAGACATTCACTGGTACCGTGACGGACACAATGTGTGGCAAGAAGCACATGATCCAGGGCAAGACCGATGCGGAGTGCACGCGAGAATGCATGAAGTCGGAGGGTGACTGGACGTACGGTTTGATCGTTGGCGACAAGGTGTACAGCCTTGCTGGCGATGCAAGACAACTAGAGGCCATCTGGCTCTGTTGACATCCTGAGTTCCACTTCGCATTGACAGGAGCGAAACCGGTTATGCTGCGATCAGCTCCGGCGAAACTCGCTGCTGGCTATGGCCGAAGTGGGTTTGGTGCGATTCGCACAAGTGGCTCTGGACGTAGCTCAGGCCACGGTCTCGCAATATCGCACGGCGTTTAGCAAACACCAGTTCACGCAGCCGCAGTTGTTGGCGATTCTGTGCCTCATGCGCTACGAGGACTGGACTTTCCGGGAAGCCGAAGTGCGTCTGGCCGAACACTCGGAATTGCGCCGTGCTCTTGGACTTCGCTCGGTTCCCGACTACACCACTCTATATCGCTTCCTGCGACGGTTGGACGAAGTAGCCATCACCCACGCCTTGAACGAAGTGGTTCGCCGCATGGGGCTGCCTCGTCCTCGACGGCGTGCTCAGGTGGCCGTCGATGCCACCGGGCTGGCCCAAGGCGCGGTGAGCACCTTCTTTGTGCGGCGCATGTACCACCACACCCAACAGCCGCTGCCTTGGCGGCATTGGTTGAAGTGGCTGGCCGTCGTCGACCTGAAGCGGCAGCTTATTCTGGCGCAGTCGGCACGGCAGGCTCCGTGGAACGATTGCGCCAACCTGCCTGGATTGGTGGCGCAAGCCCATGCTCTCACTCCGATCGGCTGCGTGTTGGCCGATGCCGAGTTCGACTCCGAGCGTAACCACACCTTCGTCCGTGAGCAGCTTCATGCTTTGAGCGTCATCCCCGCCAAGCGCGGGAAAAAGACTTGGAACATTCATGGCGTTCGTGCGCAAATGCGCGCCGACTTCCCTCGCAAGAAATATTGCCGCCGCTCGCTCATTGAGACGGTCTTCTCGGTCGCGAAGCGAAAATTGTCGTGCCGAGCCCCTGGCCGTTGCCTGCTTACGCAACGCCGCCAAGCTTTGCTCCTCGGGTTGACTTACAATCTTTACCGCCTGTGGCATGCGTTCTGAGCCCTCAGGATGTCAACAGAGCCAAGCTATCTCATAAATCTTTTCTGCGATTCGTCGAGCCCGCAAGTGCTTTCAGATCAATCGCGGAGACAGCCGAGGAATCAAGACAGTTAATTTATGAGATGACCTCTAGCAACTACCGGCCGCTAGCTACAAGCTACAAGCTACTATGGATTGGAACAGCCGACGCATTACCGCGGTACTGGAGAACGCGCTGCTGGAGGACCGGGCCACCAGCGATGCGACCAGCTACGCCTGCATCGAGCCCAACCA
>DASWAK010000008.1:0-3389 GCA_036391175.1 Pseudolabrys sp. | reverse complement strand
TCGCTAGAGACACTGAGCACGGGAATCGCGGACAGCGCGCTGCCAAACGCTAATAGAAGGCCGACATGAGCCAGCTTCCTCTTGACCCAAGGCACTATTTCATTCCTTTCGATCAGCTTCATAGAATTGATTCGACAATTGATTTACGCCAATGCCGCCTCGACGGCGTTGCACTGACTGAGGGCGGGCCGTGGCATGAACGGCGGTTTATTCGATTTGTTCCCTTGAGCACCAGAAATACGGCAGTTATGTGATGTGGGCGTCTAGCCGCGTTCGCGCAGCGGCTTGATCGATAAATCGCCTGCAAGCTTGTCGAGCTGCGCCAGCAATTCGGGCGCGAGTGGTAAACCGTTGCGCAGGCGGTCGCCGCGACGCTGCGCTCGTTGTTCGCCCGGTATGCGCACGTTTTGGCCGGGTAGCGCTTTCGTTTGGCGCAGTTCACGGATATGCCGATCAACCTCGGCCTTGAATTGTGCCAGCGGCTGAAATCGACTCGGATCGAGCGCGACCACGAATTGCCCCGTATTGGTAATCTTGTCCGGCTTGGCGTTGAAATCGACACAATCGCGACCAAACAGCGCACCGTTCAGCGTGCCGGCCAGGAGACCGAGAGTCAGCGCGAGCCCTGCACCCTTGTAGCCCGCCATCGGCAGCAATAACGCTTCGGCACTCTTGTGGGGATCGATTACCGGCTCTCCGGTTTTCGGATCGATCATCCAATCGCCGTGTAGGGGCTTGTTCTGAAGACGATGGTTCTTGATGGTGCCGTAGGAAACGATCGAAGTAGCAATGTCGAGGACCACCGGAGGTTCCTTGCCAGCAGGAATTGCGATCGCCAGCGGGTTGGTGCCGAGCAGCGGTTCGGCACCGCCAGCCAGCGGCATGTGATTGGCGTTAGCGACGGCCGAATAGAGACCGACCATGTCGGCCTTCAGCGGCAGCGCGGCATAGACACCGGCCGCACCGGCGTGGCCGGACATGCGGCATCCGACCCAGGCAACGCCACATTCGCGCGCGAGTTCGATAGCAGTCTGCGCCGCGCGCGCAACAACCAGGTGCCCCATGCCGTTGTCGCCGTCGACCAGGGCAGTCGCGGGTGCTGTCCGGTTGACTGTGATGTTGGGCCGGGGATTGGTCGAACCGAGCTTCAATCGCTGCACATATTGCATCAGGCGGAACACGCCGTGGGCATCGGCCCCGATAAGGTCAGCCTCCAGCATGAGTTCAGCGATCTTGAAGGCGTCATCTTTCGGTACGCCGGCCTTGCTCATCGCATCGACGATAAGGCTCGTGACAGCAGCAGTTGGAATGCGGGCAGCCTTGGCGGTCTGAATGTTCATGTTTTCCCCGATAGCAAAGTTTCGGCACGCATGCCCAGAATGGCCGCCTTGTCAGCATCGGAAATCTTCAATGTCCGCACGTGCTTCACGCAGTCCATCATGCCCATGTCATAGGGGTAATCGCTGCCGAGCATGACACGATCGGCACCGACATGGCTGATCATGAACTCTAGCACCGGCGCCGAATGCAGGATCGTGTCGTAATAAAAGCGCTTCGCGATGTTCGTCGGCTGCTTAGAAATATTTTTCTTCGGTTCGGGCCGCACTTGCCAGCCATGTTCCCAGCGGGCCGCCTGATATGGTGTGAAGCCGCCGCCATGGGCGAGCACGACGGTCAGCTTGGGATGACGGTCGAGCACACCGCCAAAGTAGAGGCAGGCCGCGCCGATGGTAGTGTCGAGCGGATTGCCGATCAGGTTGTTCAAATAATAGGACTTCATCCGGTCGGCGCCGGCGACGTTATTGGGATGCACGAAAACGAAGGCTCCCAACTCCTCGGCGGTCGCCCACAGCGGCTCGAAGCTTGGATCATCGAGGTTCCTTCCCATAATGTTAGACGCAATCATGGTGCCGCGCAGGCCGAGCCTGGTCATCGCGCGCCTGAGTTCATCGGCGGCCTTTTCCGGCGCCTGCATCGGCAGAGTCGCAATGCCCATGAAGCGCTGCGGATTTTCTTTGATCAGTTTTGCGATCTGGTCGTTCTGGATCGCCGCAGTGGCAGCGCCAAGCGCAGCTTCCTGATTGTAGAGATAAGTCTGCGGTGTAACGGAGAGGACGTGCACATCCACGCCGGCCTCGTCCATGTCGCGCAAGCGATGTGCAATATCGAAGCCGCCGCGCGGAAAAGGCCGGTAGGCCACGCCGCCGACGTCGAGCGTCGCCGACACTGCGTCGATCGGCGTGATGGTCACCGGCACTTTGGGCGCTCCCTTGCGCAGCAGCGCGGCGGTTTCTTCGGTCAACACATGCGTATGGGTATCAATCGTCCGCACTTTGCTCATTTCACCACCCGAAAGGCGCCGCACGTCGCGCGGCAAGGAGCGCCTGAGTGCCGCAGCCGGCGCGTTGACGCAAGCCCCTGTCGTCATCCTTCCTTTGAGCTATAAACGAGACCCCACAAGCGCATTTCCGGACCTCTCATGACAGCAAGCCCCGCCCGCACGAAGCACACGCCGCGCGTCGAAGACGATACCCTGGTGCGCGGCGCCGGCCGCTTCATGGATGACCCTCGTCTGCCCAATACTGCCTACGCCGCTTTCGTACGGTCTACCCACGCGCACGCGCGCATTGTTTCGGTTAAGACCGAAGACGCACGCAAGGCGAAGAAGGTGCTGGCTGTGCTCACTGCCGTTGATATGAAGGCGGCGAATGTGGGCAGCGTGTCCCGCCATCCGCCAGTACCGGGCCGCGGTGGCGCCAAGATGATCATGCCATTTCGGCCGTCGCTGGCGGGGGAGAAAGTGATGCATGTCGGCGATCCGGTCGCGATGGTGGTCGCGGAGACGACAGCAGCCGCTCAGGACGCGGCTGACTTCGTGCAGGTTGAATATGAGGAATTGCCGCCAGTGATCGAACTGCGCGACGCCATGAAAAATGGCGGAACGCAGCTCTATTCGGAAGCGCCCGGAAATCTTTGTGTCGATTGGCCAGGGCCTGTGCCCGACGAACAGAACGAGCGCGAGGTGGCCGAGATCATCGCAAAGGCCCCTCACGTGGCGAAGGTGAGCGTGACCAACCAGCGCATGGTTGTCGCCTCCATGGAGACGCGCGGCGCCACCGGCGTCTATGACAAGGCGAACGACAGCTACACGCTTTACGCCTGTTCGCAGGGCGCCGACTCGCTGCGAGGCCAAGCCGCCGCCATCATGGGAGTGCCGAACGAAAAGCTGCGTGTCATCACCGAGGATATCGGCGGCGCCTTTGGCATGAAAACGCCGGTCTACCCGGAATATCCGGCGCTGTTGGTGGCCGCCCGCCAACTCGGCCGGCCGGTGCATTGGCAGTCGACGCGCTCGGAGGCTTTTGTCACCGACACACAGGCACGCGACA
>DASWAK010000007.1:0-9004 GCA_036391175.1 Pseudolabrys sp. | reverse complement strand
ATTCGTTAACCCTTGATCGGAACGCCAGACGAGCGCGCGGCTCGTCTGGTTTAATTTTAAGGCAAGTCTGCTTCCTGCGGTTGCTCGTTACGCCGGAGTGGCGCGCGTCGGCATCAAAGCCTTATAGCTCGCCAGGTCCTTTTTGAGCTTGCTCTGACCGATGCGGCGGATGATCGCGGTCCATTCATCCTCGGTCTTCTTGAGCACATCCTTGGCCGGAAGTTGTCCGATAAAGGCCTCTGACAGATTCTTGCCGAGCGCGTCCTGGAATTCCAGGTAACCGGTTAAATAGATCGGTGGCGCCACCACCTTAAAGTTTGCTTCGATCGCTTTCACACCGGCAGGGCTGTAGGCGTTCTTGACCGCCTCGGAGGTCATGTGTTCCTTCGCCCAGGCATCGTTGAAAGTGTTCACCGGATCGGTCACGATTGGAATGCTGTTCTTGCCCGAGCCGAGCCAGAGCGCGAGATAGGCGGCTTGCGCTTTGCGCGGGCTGTATTTGTTGACCAGGATCGCTGCGAGCGGCGAGGAGATCGACCGGTGCAAGCGCTTGCCGGAGAAATCCGACCCCGGCACCAGGCCATAAAGCCATTTGCCGGTGGTTTTCGATTTCGCCGGGTTCCCATTTAGTTTGGCGGTGCCGTCCCAGTACTGGCAAGCCACCACGTGGCCCTGCGCGATGCGCGGAATCTGCTGCGGCGTGCCCCAATTGGCTGCTTCCGGGTGATTGACCTTCTTGTCCTGCAGATAGATGTCGACCGCGTATTGCCCCGCCGGTGTGTTCAGCGTCGGTTTCACGTCGTCGTCGAACGGGAAGCCGCCGGCGCTGTAGTAGATCATGTACCACCAGGTCGGGCCGTTGGCTCGGTTGCGCAGGTTACCCGAGCCGTAGAGGTCCTTGGACGGATCCATGAGAAATTCCTGAATCCGCTTCTCTTCCTCCCAGGTCTCTGGGAATTTCAGTTCTTTGCCGAACTTGTCAGCGAAGCGCTTTTTGTTGTCCGGATCTTCGATCAGGTCTTTGCGGACGTATTGAATATGCACGTTGCCGTCGGTCGGAATGCCGTAGGTATGACCACCGTAAGTCATAAAGGTGCCATAGTCTCCGACCGCATCGATCTTGAAGTTTGCCTTTTTCATGTACTCGTCGAGCGGCTCCAGATAGCCGGCAGAGGCGAGGGAAGGGATCATGTTCGAGTCGATATGGATGAAATCGAACTGCGGTGAGCGCGAGAGCGCTTCCGCCATTGCGCGCTGTGGTGCGTCGAAGATAGAAATGTCCTGCACCGCGCCGATCGTGATGTTCGTCTGCTTGGAGAATTCGGCGATCACCGGCTGCATCGGCACCAGGTAGGGCGACCAGATCATGCCGTTGACGGCCGCCGGGCCGGCGCTCTTCGCAGCCGCGATTGTGCTCTCTTCCATGGTCGCGGCAGTGGCGAATGGCGTCGTGCCCGGCAAGAAATTTGCCATCGTCAGCCCGAGGCCCCCTTCCACGAATGCTCGCCGCGAAACACTAGACTTGGTCATGACTTCCTCCCCGTTCGTTATTGGCTTTTTCAAAGCACGCGTTTCGTCGCCCAGCGCGCAGCCGCTGATGGGCTCGCACCATATCGTTCGGTGTGGATAAGACTGATTGGAGACGGTATAGCTCTCGTGCTGCTCTGCGCGCGAACGCAGGCAGATCGTGATGAGTTTGCTCGCCAGAGGCGTAACCCATCGGCCCTCTCGAGCTTGCAGGTCTCAACGCGACCCACGCCGCTGCTGGCTATGGCGCATTGAGACGACGCTAGCTCAGACGTTGACGTTCGGCGTTTTGAGCTTGCGGTTACCCACATCGTAGGGTGACGCCTCACGCTCCGCAACACGGTTTTCAGGGCTCCGCTAACAGGGTCGCGATGCCAATTGCGAGATGGGTCTGCGACCGTGAGTAGCAGTCGCTCAAGGCGGCCCTTCAACATCGTGCCGCCAGCGCTCGCTTAAGCCACCATCTCGACGTCCCATTTGGGCGCGCGCTCGGGCGGGTCGGCGATGCGGACCTGGCGGCTGCGCAGGGCCGAAATACGCCGCATCTCGTCCTCGCTCAGCGACCAGTCGAACACGTCTAGGTCTTCGCGGATGTGCGTCTCTTCGAGCGGGCGTGGCACCGCCGCGACCATCGGCTGCTGGATCAGCCAGCGCAAGCAGACTTGGCCGATCGTCTTGCCGTGCGCCTTGGCGATCTCGCCGACCACCGGATCGTCGAGCAACTTGCCACGCGCCATCGGGCAATAGGCCGTCAGAATCATGCCGTGCCGCTTGAGCGCAGCCAGCATGCGATCCTGTGGCAGATAGGCGTGATACTCGACCTGGTTGGTAATGAGCCGCTCTGGGCAGACGCGCACCGCCTCATCGAGCATCGCGATCGTGAAATTCGATACGCCGATATGGCGCGCCATCCCGCGCCGTTTGGCTTTGGAGAGCGCGCCGAGCGTCTCGGAGAACGGCACCTTCGGCTGCGGCCAATGCACCAGCAGCAGGTCGACATAATCGAGCTGCATCGCCTTCAAGCTGGTCTCAGCCGAGCGCAGGAAGTCGGCCTCGCGCGCATCCAGTTCGGTGACCTTGGTGGTGACCCACAATTCCTCGCGCGCGATGCCGCTGGCGCGGATGCCTTCGCCGACCTTCTCTTCGGTGCCGTATTTGCGCGCGGTGTCGATCAGGCGATAACCGCTCTGGATGGCATAGGCCACCAGTTCGGCTCCGCGTTGCGGTAGCTCCATGGTACCGTAGCCGATCACCGGCATTTTGGCGTCGTGGGCGGTGAGTATGAATGCTTTTGGGGATTGCATCGAGAACTCCAAGGCGATAACGGGAAATGCTGGGTGCGGAAATATCTGTGGGCCCGGATGTAGGCTTGGGAAATAGCGAATTGAGAAATACTTTTAGTTCAATAGTTTAGTCAATCTTATGGCATCCACTCCCTCCGCCACCGCGCGAGAGGAACTGTAATCCAAACTTTCTGTGCCGCAATGTCGCCTATTGGTACCTAGCGGACTTGCACTCGTCGCCACTTTAATGGGAGATGTTGGTCTAACGAGGCCTGTTCATTCTGCGACATGGTCCATTAAAACCAGCACTGCATAGCGTTTCACAGGCTGCGCGATCATTGCTGCGGCAGCGGTTAAGCAACTCTGCAGCCGAACCGGCAGTCGACGCCGTCCGAGCACTCGAAGACGGCGTTACCGATCGTTTTTCTTGCGATTTTGACTTTACGACGACGCAATGATCGCCTTCTATGCGCGTGCCAGCCCCGCAAACGAGCGGGCAGATTCGCCCGCTCTTGGCGCGCATGACACTCAACGCATCGAGGTACGGCGTATTAACATCGAGTTTCGTGCCGGCGTATTTGTTGAATTTCTCGACAGCTTTGCGTGAGCTTTCGTCCCAAACACCGGTTTCATTGCCGGGATCGCAGCCAGCTTGCCGCAGTTGGAATTTCATTAAACGCACGACGTCAGTCGGATTTAAAACCGACGGAAGTGCTGCCCCTGAAGTAAGTGCAGCGATCTCGATTTGTTTTTTGGCCTGGGCGGCAGCCTCCTCTCTGGCTGTCTCGAGAGCTTGTTGCAACTCGCGCACCGATTGCTCGGCCATCAGCTGAGCCGCTTTCGCGGCTTCTTGAGCTTGTCTCGCGACCGCTGTCTCATGCTCGGCCTTTTCAAGTGCTGCCTGTGCCGCTCTAGCTTCCGCTTCGCGTTTGGCCTTCTCGGTAGCGGTAGCTTCGCTCGCGGCCTTGAGCGCGGCATCGCGCGCTGCCTTCGCCTCCGCTTCCCGCTTTTGACGCTCTATAGCCTGCGCGTGCGCGCGGACTTCCGCTTCCGCTTTGGCCTGGGCCTCCGCTTCGGCCTTCGCTTTGGCTTCCTGCGCCGACGTGATCTTGGCTCGCTGCGCGCGAGCGAGGTCGGCGTAGTAGCCAGACTTGTAGAGGTTCAAAAATGAATCCCACGCTTCTTTGGTATCCACATGCGCGGCGGCCTCGTAGCGGCGGGCCTGCTCGACCAACGGATCGGGTTCCGGCTTTGGCATTCCTGCAAAATAAAAATCCCCCTTAATGGGTGACAGCGATACCCACGGCTGTTGTTCGCCAGCGGTAGCCCTTGCGACGATAAGGCCGACCTCATTGAAAGCGCGGAATATATCGAGTCCAGGCGTGCGAATTGTTTGCGCAAGCGCCGTGCTGAAGGGGCTATTCCTACCTGAGCCGTCCTGCGCGACGTTTCCGGGTTGGGTGGCAAATGAGATCAGGGTTCCCTCTGGAGCCTGCATCTGCGCCAAGCCGGCGCTGGTTGCGCGCAAGCCGCGCGCGCCAAAGGGATTATTGCGGCAAGCGTCCAGGATCAGAACATTGAGCCGCGCGCGGCCATATTCCATTTCTCGGAGGACCAGATTGATGTCGAGCATCTGGAAATCAACATCGACCTCTCGGGTCGGATTAGCCCCTACAGGCACCAGATAGTTCGCGCCGCGAACCTGCACTCCATGGCCGGCGTAATAAAACAGCGCGACATCGGCACTTTGTATCTCATTGCCGAAATCCTGCACGGCTTGATCGAATTGCGACTTATTGAGATTGAGCTGCGGCCCGTTGCCGACAAGCTTGAAGCCAAGAGCGGTCAGCGTCTCGGCTATAAGGGTCGCGTCATTCTGGGGATTATTAAGCTGCGGGATATATCGATACTCGGAATTTCCAACAACCAAAGCGATACGCGTATCCGCCCTCACCGGCAGAATCGCTGTTTCTGCGGCGAGAATAATAATCCCGCAAAAGGTGAAACGGATAAAATGATATAATGTCACGACGCGTGCCCATGTCGCGAAGAGCACGAATGTTATCCCGCTTGACCTCCTCGTCAATTGCCGGACACATCTTGCTCAGGTTGCAAGCCCAAGGCAGCAGGAGTGCTACCCATTGATATTCAACGATGTTCCGAATTGGCTGCCAATCGGGGCTGCACCTTTAGTGCCATTGGGAGCTAAAATAGAATAGAGAGAACCGTCTGGGACGACGCGAACATGAGGTCGACCTTTTTCGCTGGATGCATACTGGCGCTTGTCGTGAATGGTCCGGCAACTGCAGGCGAAGTTCTTATTAAGCCCGAAGAAGCGGCTTTGCCGCCTGCGCCAGCTCCATCTAATACACGTGCCCTCACACGGAAGCCGGAGGTCATATTAATTTCGCCATCCGCGAACGCGAACTCTCCGTTTGACTTACGTCTGAAGTTTCGAGCGCATGGCGGAAGTCGTATCGAACCGAGTTCATTTCATCTCATCTATCTAAAGAGCCAAAATATCGATCTGACAGAACGTGTTAGGCGTTATGTAACGGCTCAGGGTCTCGAGATGGTCGATGCTGAAGCTCCACCCGGGCAACACACGATCAAGGCTTTGATATCCGACAGCGAAAATCGCGAAGGCTCGGCCGTCTTTACGCTCAGTATCAAGTAACCATCATCGACTGGCTTCTATGCCACAGGTTCCACCGCGGCTCAGGATAAGACCACAGCCCACTCGCGCGCTCGAACAAAGGCCCGAGCTCGCGCAGTAGTGAAGTAGGTGGACGCGGTGCCAATGCCTGACTTCGTCGCTGGAGTGGAGGGAAAGAATCTGTTTTGCAGTATCACTCCCTCCGCCATCAAGCGGAAAAACGGTCGGACAATTCGTCGCTATTCCGCAGATGGCGCCGTAGGCGCCAACAGACCCACCGTTCGGGTTATTTCTTTATGGTGACCATCGTAATGCCGTTCACGAGGCTATTGGCCAGCACGAAGTTGCCATCCGGCGTGACCGACGTGTTGCGCACGATGTTGCCGCCGCCCGGGATTGCCCAACTCTGGAATTTCGTCGTTTTGGGATCGAAGCGCACGATGGTATTCGGAGTCGAGCCGGACTCGCTGTACCAGATGACATCATTGATCGTCGAGATGCCGTAGGGTTCGGCCTTCGGCCCACTCGGCGTCTGCCATTCGGTTACCTTGCCGGTCGCAGGATCGAGACGACCGAGATAACCGCGAGAAAAGTCGGAGTACCAGACGATATCGTCACTGGTGATTGTGATGCGCCGCGGGCGGGAGGTTGCATCCGGCAACGGGTACTCACGAAACTCCAGAGTCTTCGGATCGATGCTGCCTACCTTGTTGGTGCCAAACTCAACGAAGAACACGGCGCCTTTTGAATTCACCGCCATGCCGTAGGGGCGCGCCTTTGCCGTGGGCGGCGTCAGCAGCTTGATCTCGCCGGTCTTAGGGTCGAGACGTCCGATCCGGTTGGCATTCTGCATCGTGAACCACAGGATTCCGCTCTTGTCGAAGATGAGCGTATGCGGATCTCCGGGCTCCGGCGTCTTGTACTCGGTGACAGCTCCCGTCTTCGGGTCGAGCTTGCCGATCAACGATCCGGTGTTTCCGGTGTACCAAATGTTGCCGTCCTTATCCTCCATCAGGCCATGCGGTCCGGAATGCGGCGTTTTGAGCGGATATTCTTTGATCTTTCCGGTCTTCGGATTCAGCCGGCCAAGCACATTAGCCATCTGGCCCGTGTACCAGAGCGAGCCGTCCCTCGTCGCCAATGGGTCGTGTGGCCGCGATCCGGGCGTCGGCGCTTGCCAGGTCTTAATTGAGATCTTGGCGGGTCCCGGAATTACCAACCCGGCGGGCTTGCCCTTTTCCGGGAAACTTTTGGCAAGGTACTCGGTGAGCGGGGCGACCTGATCCGCCGGCACGGCGACGCCGTGATTGGCCATCATCCGCATAACGGTGCGCCAGCCCGTGGGCGTGTAGCCGGCGCCAACGCGGCTCAATAAAGTGTGGCAGCTATTGCAGTTGGCCGTTGCCAATTCCTTGCCCTTGCCATCGGGCAACTCCTGGCTCCAGGCCGGAAGGCCACCGCAGAGCAGGGCTGCCGTCAAAACTACGCATGATTTATTGGACATGATCGCTCCCTAAAAATTTGCGCTCTATAGGGCCGTGGGCGCAATTCGAACGGGCCAGCGTCATCCGCAAATCGATGCGCGTCAATCCATAGCAACCGACAAAATAGCGGACCATCAAACGGCACCCCGCCTTTGTCCGCTATTGGAGTAAGAGCGGACAAGTACGAGCGTCAGCCTTGACCAGCTAGGTCGCGGATGAATTACTAAGCACTTCCAATATCCCAATTTAAGTCGTTACGATGCTCTTACGTTTGCCACTGTATCGGCGTAAGAAAGGTGAGCGATGGCGATCCATTTCAACCAGAGCACGATCGCGCCGAATATCACGGCCGATGGCGTCGCGAGCCAGCAATTGCTGAACAAGCAACGCGTACCGGACATTTTATTCGAGCTCGACCGCTTGACAATTTCGCCAGGCGGTCACAAGGCGCTGTCGATTGCACCCGGCGAACTTGCCTGGTTTCAGATGATTGACGGTACTGCGACCATGCAAACCGCGGGGCGTAAGTTGCCGGTCACAGCGAACCATATCGGCTTGCTCCCGCCCGGGTTCGTAGGAACGCTCGTGAGTGATGCTGGCGCGACCTTGTTGCTCGCTTTGGTGCCCGATGTGGAAAGACTCGACCCATCCATCAGCACCGATCCCCCGCCTTTTCGTATCATAGACTGGCAAGATGAGCCGCTGCTGCAATCCGAGCGCGATGCTCGCAAGCGCATCTATATCGTGACCCCGAAGATGTTCGGGACCCGGGCGATCCGCGGCGAGATGATCATCTATCCGCCCGGCACTGAATGCCCGGTGCACCACCACCAGGGAGGCGCCCATTTCATGTTCTTTCTCGCTGGGCAGGGCGTTTGTTACGCGGGTGCCGACCAGGTCATCGCGGTGCGGCCCGGCGACATCGTCTATTATCACGACCTCGAGCCGCACTGGGTAAAGGGTGGCACCGACGGCGACTTAATCTTCTCAGAGTTTTTTGTACCGAGCGCGGTTGCAACCGTGTGGGCAGACCCTTCGAAGGTATGCACCTGGATACCGACGGGGGTGAACCACCGTGGCAGCAGGCCGTCCCGGATTATTGAGAAGCACGCCCACAGCCATCTCGCTGACGTCTGAGGCAGAGACCAGAAGATCACAGGTTGTCGGTCGCCCTTGTCCACCGTTACTTCCAATAGCGGACATCACCAGCGATGAATTTCGTGACGACCTCCGGAGATTTTGCCTAGTTTATTTGGCTATAATAAGAATTAAGTTCAACATCTGCGCAAAACAACAAGGAGTCGGACGATGATCAAGGCGCTCCTCGCTGCACGGCTTAAACGTACGGGCTTGATTCTCATATTGTCCGTACTGCTTGCAGCTCCGAAATGGTGCGTCGCGATGGCGGAGGAATACCCGTCGCGCGTCGTCTCATTGGTGGTCGCGTTTCCCAGCGGGGGCGGCGTCGATACTGTTGGCCGCGTAATCGCGCAGAAACTCACCGACGCGCTCGGTCAGCAGGTGATAGTCGTCAATCGCCCCGGCGCCGGCTCGGTGATCGGCACGCGCGACGTCGCCAGGGCGCAGCCGGACGGCTACACGCTGCTTCTGTTGGTCACCGGAGCCGGCCTTCCAGCCAATCCGGGATACGACATGGAAAAGGACTTCGCGCCGATTGGTTTGATTGCCTCGGTTCCAATCGTGATCATGTCCAATCCATCGGTTCCAGCAAAGTCGCTGGCTGAGGTGATAGCGCTTGCGAAGAAAGATGGCGAGAAGCTCACGGTCGGCACGCCACCGGCACCGACATTGAATTATTTCGGCGCCGAGCAATTTAAGGCAATGACAGGTACCAATATAACGATCGTCACCTATAAAGGGACCGGGCCGCTTACCAATGATCTCGTGGGTGGCCATGTCATGCTCGCCTTCAACACGCTTCCGCCGGCGATTGGCAATATCCAGGCCGGCACGCTGCGCGCAATTGCCGTTGGGTCGCCTTCGCGTATGGCGGCAATCCCCGATGTTCCGACCATTGCCGAATTCGGGCTGCC
>DASWAK010000006.1:0-2114 GCA_036391175.1 Pseudolabrys sp. | reverse complement strand
AGAGGCGCCACGCGCATTTTTAACAACGTCCGATTTCTCGTCCTTCAGGCTTTGAAAAAAGGCACGCCATTCGGCGTCAACCGCCGCGGGGTTGGCCTCGTATTTAGCGTAGAGGTCCTCGATGTAGGCGGCGTTGCCGCCATAGAGGAAGGAGGTATGAGCAAAGATGGCGTTGGCGTCCTGACGGGACATGATGGTCTAAATCCTTGCGTGGCCTGAAAATCCACGCGTTTCTTACGCCAGCGCGCGGCCAGCTTTGCTCTTTTAACGCTATTTATGACGTCTGTAAGTCTACGAAAGACCTAAGCTCTGAATCAGGACTTCAATACTTCTACCAGCGTCTTCCCAATTCGAGCCGGGGACGGTGATACCTTAATTCCGGCCGATTCCATTGCCGCGATTTTGGACTCCGCGTCGCCCTTGCCGCCGGAAATGATCGCACCGGCGTGGCCCATGCGCCGGCCAGGCGGCGCCGTGCGCCCCGCAATGAAACCAACCACGGGCTTCTTGCGGCCGCGCTTGGCCTCGTCTTTCAGGAATTGCGCGGCATCCTCCTCCGCCGAACCGCCAATCTCGCCAATCATGACGATCGATTCCGTCTTGGGGTCGGCCAGAAACATCTCGAGCACGGCGATGAATTCGGTCCCTTTGATCGGGTCGCCACCGATACCAACCGCGGTGGTCTGGCCGAGATTTTCGCGGCTCGTCTGAAAAACCGCCTCATAGGTGAGCGTGCCGGAGCGCGACACGATACCGACCTTGCCCGGCTTAAAAATATTGCCCGGCATGATGCCGATCTTGCATTCGCCCGCCGTCATCACGCCCGGGCAATTTGGCCCGATCAGCCGCGACTTTGAACCCGCGAGCGAACGCTTAACCTTGACCATATCCATCACCGGGATGCCCTCGGTGATGCAGACGATCAGCGGGATCTCGGCCTGGATCGCTTCGCAGATGGCATCGCCGGCGCCAGCCGGCGGGACGTAAATTACACTCGCGTCACAGCCGGTCTTTTCTTTCGCCTCGGTGACGGTGTCGAATACCGGCAGATCGAGATGGGTCGAACCGCCTTTGCCCGGTGAGATTCCGCCGACCATTTTCGTGCCGTAGGAAATCGCCGCCTGCGAATGGAAGGTGCCGTTCTTGCCAGTGAAGCCCTGGCAGATGACCTTGGTATTCTTGTCGATGAGAACAGCCATTACGCGGCATCCTTCACGGCTTTGACGATCTTCTGCGCGGCGTCGTCGAGATCGTCGCCGGAGGTCACGTTGAGCTTGGACTCGGTAATGATCTTCTTGCCAAGATCGACATTGGTACCTTCGAGCCGCACCACCAGCGGGACCTCCAAGCCCACTTCCTTCACCGCCGCCACCACGCCTTCCGCAATCACGTCACACTTCATGATGCCGCCAAAGATATTGATGAGGATGCCCTTCACATTCGGATCAGAAGTGATGATCTTGAATGCCGCCGTCACCTTTTCTTTCGTGGCGCTGCCGCCAACGTCGAGGAAATTGGCCGGCGCCATGCCGTAAAGCTTAATGATGTCCATGGTCGCCATCGCAAGGCCGGCGCCGTTGACCATGCAGCCGATCGAGCCATCGAGCGCGATGTAATTGAGATCGTATTTCGAGGCCTCGGTTTCCTTCTCGTCTTCCTCCGTCAGATCGCGTAGTGCGACGACGTCAGGATGGCGGTAGAGCGCATTGCCGTCGAAGTCGACCTTTGCATCGAGGCAGACGAGCTTGTTGTCCTTGGTCACCACCAGCGGATTGATCTCCAGCATGCTCATGTCTTTGCTGGTGAAGGCGGCATAGAGCTTGGGCAGCATTTCACCTATCTGCTTGGCGAGATCGCCAGTGAGGTTGAGCGCTTGAGCGACATAGCGGCCGTGATGCGGCATGATGCCGGTCGCTGGATCGACCGAAAAAGTGATGATCTTTTCCGGCATCTTCTGCGCAACTTCCTCAATATCCATCCCGCCTTCAGTGGAGACGACGAAAGCAACGCGTGAGGTTTCCCGGTCGATCAGCGCCGACAAATAGAACTCGCGGTCGATGGCCGAGCCTTCCTCGATATAGAGGCGGTTGACCTTCTTGCCGTGCGGGCCGGTC
>DASWAK010000005.1:0-2316 GCA_036391175.1 Pseudolabrys sp. | reverse complement strand
CGGGCTGTCTCGATATAAGGCTCATCCGCCGGCTTTTCGGGCGTCGCTTCGGCGGCCGTCGCAAGCGCGGTCTGCACTTCACTCGGCACCGCGGCGGCTGCGCCGGGCTGGCTTTGCACAGCCGCGATCGGCGGTTGAGCTTGCTTGGTCACCGGCTGGGCTTGCTCCGCCCAAACTTTCCGCTCCCGTTCAACAAGTGCCACTGCGTGCGAGTTATGGACGCCACCGAGTTCCTGCAAGCTGCGCCACGCTTCGGCGCAACGGCGCGCCTCCCGCACTAGCCGGTCGTTGACCACTACTTTCTGCAGGCGGTTGTCGCGATCGACCATCAGCAGGCACGGCACTTTTTCGGTCAGGTCTTTCGGCTCGCGCGCCAGGAACTCAACCACCGGTACCAGATCGGCCGTCCACTTCGTGCGCGGCACTTTGGCAAAATGCTTGGCACAACGCGGATCGCAGGCTGCAAAATCGGCCGGCGTAAAGGCCAGGTCCTCCGAGATCAGCTGCTGCGCCGCGTCCTCGTAGTCGAAGCGCTGCTGCGGCCAATCGAGATCGATTTGCGAATTGCCGTCGAGCGAGAACCGCGATGCCCAATCCGGCCCGGCCGACGGATCGTAGACGAAGGACGGGAACGCGCGGGATTCCGCCGCCGCGGCGGCCGTCAGATAGGGCGGAACGCTGGTGCCGCTCGCGCCGGAGAAAATATTGAACAAAGCCGGCCCGGGTTGGGCCAGTCCGCGCTCGATCCGCGCGCGCAGCTTGAACAGCGTTGCGCTGCCCGATTGCAGGACGAAATACGTGCCGGCGCCGATCGCGGTACTGACAAGCTGCCGGCCGCGCAGGCCCGAAATCTGCAATTCGCTGCCGATCGGCGACGGCTCGAACAGATCGTCGGTTTGCACCACCACCTTAGTCGGCATGCCAGCGACGAAGGCTTGCACCAGCAGATCGCTGTCCGTCCCAGCTAGATCGGCCGCGCGCAGGCAAATCAGATAATCCGGGAACAGCACGAGGTCTTCCGGATCGAGGCCGTTGGCGCCGAACTCCGCGAAGAAGGCGTCGTGGCGCGCCTCACTGTATTCGCCTTCGGTCTCGAGCCTAGCCATGGCCATCGCCTTAGCCAGCTCAATCATTTTCGGCAGCCGTTCGCGATAGGCCGAGACCGCGTCAGTGCATGATTCGAACACGAACGAATAGGGTTCGCCGACATCGATGCCCTTGTCGCCGTCGCTGGCCGGCGCGAAGAACCGTTGCGCGCGCAGCGTCGATAGCAAGCCGCGTACTCGCCGGCGCCGGCTTTCCGGCAGCGGCACATTGGCCGAGGCGTCGGCCAACAAAAGCGACATGGCATCGAAATCAAACACGTCGCGATGCGCTGCGCCGACCGAAGCTCGCAACCGGTCTGCGCTAAGGCCTTCCTTGGAGCGGACGAAATCCGCGCTTAGGATGTCTGACAGTTTCATCAGCAGCTTGGTGGTGTCGGCGCGGAATTTCTGCGCCTTCTGGTCCTGCAGCGCCTGCCAGGCGTGCCGGAACAGGCGGAACGGCATGGCCTCGTCGCAATCGACCAGGTCGCCGTCGGTATTCTTCTTTAGCGCGGCGTGCAGCCGGCTCAGGCTGTCCTGCAGCAACTTGTCGTCCTTGCCTCCGACTCGGGCAGCGCCGAGATCCCACAATTTTGATAGCGAGCCGCAGACACCTTCCGCCAGCAGCTTGCGAATTTCGCGCTCGAGCCGCACGGCATGCCGTTTCAGCCGCTCGCTGTCGCTGTCGGCCGCGATCGCCTTGACCGCGTCGTCGAACAGCCGAGACAGCGATTGCACCGACGGCCCCCCTTCGGCGCGGATCAGCACCAGCGGGAAATCGTAGCGCAGCGCCGTGAGGTCTCGATAGCCGGCGAAAATTGCCGGATGCAGATCATTGCCGGCAAGCGCTTCGAAATCGCCCTGGGACTTTCGTCCCGTGAGATGAAACGCGATATGCGCTTGTACTTCTGCTTGCATGCCGAAATCGCCTTGGTCGTTTCAGTTCAAACTCACTGTAATCTCACGCGCTAGGCTGAACTTTGCTGTCCGCGTCCTGCGGCCATATCGTGAACTTGTCGAATTCTGCATCGAGACCAGACTTGATGTAACGCGCGGAACGCTGCTGCCCGGCGTTACGAAGGTCTTCGTAGCAAGGGACGTTCGGATTGCGATAAAGAATGCCGACCGGGATCGGATCCGCCAGCGAAGCGATCTCGCGCGCCCGATTGATATTCGACGGATCGTGGTGTTCCTGGGTCCTGTAGACCTTGGACAGGTCCGGGCTGAGTGT
>DASWAK010000004.1:0-1568 GCA_036391175.1 Pseudolabrys sp. | reverse complement strand
GCCCTTGAACGTTGCACGCGGGGAACACACGGCGACGCTGCTGGCAAATGGAAAGGTGTTGGTTGCCGCTGGCTATGGCGCCAGCTGGCCGCTAACCAGCGCGGAACTCTACGATGCGAACGACGAGATGACCGTGGTGGCCCTGCGCGACATCGTCGAGAGTGAGACTTTCCAGCGCAACAAGACTCCCCTGCAGTTCGCGCTTGGTCAGGACGTTGCCGGACACCCCATCAGTGGCAACCTGGAAGGAATGCCTCATCTGCTGATCGCAGGCACCACGGGCTCCGGCAAATCGGTCTGCGTGAACTCAATCCTGACCTCGTTCCTGCTCAATAACACCCCTGATGATTTACGCATTGTGCTGGTGGACCCCAAGCGCGTCGAGCTGACAGGCTATAACGGCGTGCCTCACCTGCTGGCTCCGGTCGTGGTCGAGATGGAGCGTGTGATCGGCGCGCTGCAGTGGATGACGCGCGAGATGGACAAGCGTTATCATGACTTCGCAAAGATGGGGGCCCGCAACATCGCGGACTACAACACAAGGGCAAAATTGCAGGGAGGCAAGAAGCTGCCGTTCCTGCTGATCGTAATCGACGAGCTGGCCGACCTGATGATGATCTCGCCTGACGAGACCGAGCGCACAATCACACGGCTTGCCCAGTTGGCCCGCGCCACCGGCATCCACATGATCCTGGCGACACAGCGCCCGTCGGTTGATGTAGTGACCGGTTTGATCAAGGCGAACTTCCCCGCCCGCGTCGCGTTCGCCGTGGCCTCCGGTGTGGACAGCCGCGTCATCCTGGATCAGCCGGGCGCCGAGCGCCTGCTGGGCCGGGGCGATATGCTGTACCAGGCGCCGGACGCGCCGGCTCCTGTGCGGCTCCAGGGCGTGTTCGTATCGGACCACGAAATTCAAAAGCTGGTAGAGTATTGGCGCGCACAGGCAGGGCAATCGAGCCCGTACGCGGCACCGGGAGCGCCCGTCGATGGCGTGCCGGAGAACATCCCTCTGAAGCAGCAGCCGCTCTGGGACGATCAAGAGACTACGGATGGCGACCCGTTGCTGTCCGAGGCAATCGATTTGATACGGCGTGAGGGCAGAGCTTCCGTCTCCATGCTGCAACGCAGACTGCGCATTGGCTATACGCGGGCGGCGCGATTGGTGGACGTAATGGAAGAGCGCGGCATCGTCGGCCCGCCCGAAGCGACCACGCAAGTCCGGCAGGTGCTCGATTACGGCCCCGCTGCGCCTCCGAAAGAGGAATAGGCCCATACGGTATAATTCGGCTTGCCGGCCCCTGTAGCTCAATGGACAGAGCAAGGCACTCCTAAGGCCGAGATGTGGGTTCGATTCCCGCCAGGGGCGCCAACGAATTTCACATAGTTCTCTTAAGGTAATCTAAGGTCAACCTCTTGCATTCTGCAGAGGGATATAGTATAGTAATGGCGACGGACGCTAGGGTGCCCCCCTCACCCTGGCGTCCGTCATTTAATTTCGCGGCCGCGGCCGGCGCTTCAGGATGCAGATATCTTCTTGAGAGCGCTCCCCAGGCGGGTGATCTCTTCCA
>DASWAK010000003.1:0-14136 GCA_036391175.1 Pseudolabrys sp. | reverse complement strand
GGATCACCAATCACGTTGATGATGCGGCCGAGCAACCCCGGACCGACCGGCACCGCGATCGGCTCACCCGTGTCGGTGACTTCCTGGCCGCGCACCAGGCCTTCGGACGAGTCCATCGCGATGGTGCGAACGGTCGATTCGCCGAGATGCTGCGCCACTTCGAGCACCAGGCGGTTGCCGCCATTCTTGGTCTCGAGCGCGTTCAGGATCGCCGGCAGATGATCTTCGAACTGCACGTCGACGACGGCGCCGATGACCTGCGTGATTTTTCCGACTGCGTTGGGTGTGGCCATGTCGTCCTCGTTACGGAATTAAAGCGCCTCAGCGCCGGAGATAATCTCGATGAGTTCTTTGGTGATCATCGCCTGGCGGGTACGATTATAGGTGAGTGTCTGTTTGCGAATCATTTCGCCGGCATTGCGGGTGGCGTTGTCCATCGCGCTCATGCGCGCGCCCTGCTCGGAGGCGGCGTTTTCCAGAAGCGCACGGAACACTCGCACCGACAGATTGCGCGGCAGCAGCTCGGCGAGGATTTCTTCCTCTTCCGGTTCGTATTCGTAGGCAGCAACCGGGCCTGTTTCGAAGGCCCGTTCGAACACCGGCGGGATGATCTGCTGCGCGGTCGGTATCTGCGCGATCACTGACTTGAAGCGCGAGAAGAACAACGTGGCAACATCAAACGCTCCTTGCTCGAATAGCACAACGACCTTCTTGGCGATCATTTCGGCCTGCTCGAAGCCGATGGTGCGCACACCACGCAAGTCAATGGTCTCGATGATCAACTTGCCAAAGTGCCGGCGTAGCTGATCGTAGCCCTTGCGGCCGACGCAGAGAATTTTAACTTCCTTGCCGTCTGCTATCAGCGCGTTCGCCTTATCGCGGGCGAGCCGCACAATCGACGAATTGAATGGACCGCACAGGCCGCGTTCGGCAGTGCAGACCACAAGCAAGTGTACTTTGTCGTTGCCGGTGCCGACCAACAGTCTCGGCGCCGAATCGCCGCCCGCCACTGCTGCCGCAATCGAGCCCAGCACTTTGCTCATTCTTTCCGCGTAAGGACGTGCAGCTTCTGCCGCCACCTGCGCACGGCGTAGCTTGGATGCCGCGACCATTTGCATGGCCTTGGTAATCTTCTGCGTCGCCTTGGTAGCGGCGATGCGAACGCGCATGTCCTTGAGGCTGGCCATGTCGAACTAGTCCTGATCGCTCCCGGTCGTGACGTCAATTATCAGGCGAAAGTCTTGGCGTAGCCGTTGACGACGTCCTTGAGCTTGTCCGCATCGGCATCCGACAGGTCGCCGCTCTTGCGAATGCTATCGAGCAGATCGACATGCTTGGTACGCAGCAGCATGAGCAGGCCACTTTCGAATGGGCGGACGCGCTCTACCGCTAGGGGGTCGAGATAGCCATTGACACCGGCATAAATCACACAGACCTGCTCTTCCATCTTGAGCGGCGAAAACTGAGGCTGTTTCAAGAGCTCGGTCAGGCGCGCGCCGCGGTTGAGCAGGCGCTGGGTCGTGGCGTCGAGGTCGGAGCCGAACTGCGCGAAGGCGGCCATCTCGCGGTATTGTGCGAGCTCGCCCTTGATGCGGCCAGCGACTTTTTTCATCGCCTTGGACTGTGCCGCGGAACCGACGCGCGAAACTGAAAGACCCACGTTCACCGCCGGCCGAATGCCCTGATAAAATAAATCGGTTTCCAGGAAGATTTGGCCGTCGGTGATTGAGATCACGTTGGTCGGGATGTACGCCGACACGTCGTTGGCCTGCGTTTCGATTACCGGTAGCGCCGTCAGAGAGCCAGCCTTGTTATCGTCGTTCATCTTGGCCGCGCGTTCGAGCAGACGCGAATGCAGGTAGAACACGTCGCCGGGATAGGCCTCGCGACCCGGCGGACGGCGCAGTAGCAGGGACATCTGGCGGTAAGCGACGGCCTGCTTGGATAAGTCGTCATAGATGATAACCGCGTGCATTCCATTATCGCGGAAATATTCGCCCATGGTGCAGCCGCTGAATGGCGCCAGATATTGCATCGGCGCGGGATCGGAGGCGGTAGCGGCGATGATAATGGAATAGTCGAGCGCGCCCTGCTCTTCGAGCACCTTAACGAACTGAGCAACAGTCGAGCGTTTCTGTCCGACGGCGACATAGACGCAGTACAGCTTGATCTTCTCATCCGGCTGAGCGTTGAGCGGCTTCTGGTTGAGGATCGTATCGAGCGCGATCGCAGTCTTTCCTGTCTGGCGATCGCCAATGATCAGCTCACGCTGACCGCGGCCAATTGGGATCAGGGAGTCGATCGCTTTCAAACCGGTGGCCATTGGCTCATGCACCGATTTGCGTGGAATGATACCGGGCGCCTTCACGTCCACCCGAGCGCGCTTGTCGGTTTTGATCGGACCCTTGCCGTCGATCGGATTACCGAGCGCGTCGACGACGCGCCCGAGCAGCCCCTTGCCGACCGGCACGTCGACGATCGCGCCGGTGCGCTTGACGGTCTGGCCTTCCTTGATCTCGCGGTCGTTGCCGAAGATGACGATGCCGACGTTATCAATTTCGAGATTGAGTGCCATGCCGCGCACGCCGTTCTCGAACTCAACGAGCTCACCGGCCTGCACGTTATCGAGACCATAGACGCGGGCGATGCCGTCACCGACCGAGAGCACCTGTCCGACCTCGGAGACTTCGGCTTCTTGACCGAAGTTCTTGATCTGCTCTTTCAGGATGGCGGAAATTTCTGCGGCGCGGATATCCATCAGCGGGCCTCTTTCATCGCTAACTTGATAGAATTGAGTTTGGTGCGGAGCGAGCTATCGACCATGCGGCTGCCGACTTTGACAATCAGCCCACCGATGATGGCGGGCTCGATTTTGACGTCGAGGTCGATGTCCTTGCCGCCGGTCACGGATTTGAGTGCGCTCTTAAGCGCGTCGAGATTTTTATCGCTAAGCTTCTCGGCAATCGTGACCTCGGCGGTCACCTCGCCCTTGTGTCGGGCGACAAGATTACGATAGCCGCGAATCATATCGCGCACGGCGAAGAGTCGCCGGTTGGTCGTTATGACGCGCAGGAAATTTGCGGCCAGCCCGGTGATGCCGACCTTAGTGAGAATCGCCGAGAGTGCTTTGAGCTGCTCATCGGCGTCGAATACAGGGCTGCGGACGAGGCGATTGAGATCGGCGCTGCCAGCAATGAGTGTGTCGAACTGGTCGAGATCTTTCTTGACTGCGTCGACAGCCTTGTTGTCGAAGGCAAGCTCGAACAGGGCGGTGGCGTAACGGCCAGCCATACCGGAGATGATCGGATCTTCGCCTGCCACAGAAACGCTCGTTGCTTTACTTCGTTCACAGCCCCGGCGCCGTCGCGGAAGGCGGCGCAAACTATTGGAATCCAAGAGGGAATTCCGATTCCCGGGGACGGCGCGGAAGTCCGTGGGAACCCCCTGAAATCGGGGGCTAGCTAACACAGCGAGCATAGCGGCGCAACAAGGCGACCTGTTCGCCGCAAGCCTCTTGGACGCATATAGCGCCAGGCACGGGGCGGCCGATAAATGCATTGCTGGGTCGCCTCGCCATGCGAACGTCCTCGCTATAGCTTGCACGGCGCAAACGGATGCAGCGGCCCCCATCAACGGATTTTCAAAGCAGTGCCAAGGCCGAAAAAGAAAGTCGACGCCGCCGCTACCGCCAAGCTGCTGGTCGTGCTGCTCGCCTTCGCTTGGGGCCTGAACTGGATTGCGGCAGCGGTCGCATTGCGCGAGTTGACACCATGGAGCCTGCGCGTTGTCGGTTCCGGAATCGGCGCGGCGTTGTTGTTCAGCGCAGCTGTCATCACTGGCCACAAAATGCGGGTGCCACGCGGCGAGTATGTACACGTGATGGTGGCAGGGTTTCTCAATGTCTCCGGATTTCAAATCCTGTCCGGCTTCGCGCAATTGAGCGGCGCGACCACGCGCGCCATTATCATCACCTATTCGATGCCGATTTGGACAACGGTGTTAAGCTGGCTCTTCCTCGGCGAGCGGTTGAACACTGTACGCTGGCTTGCCTTCGCGCTGTGCGTCGTGGGCGTGACGATCCTGGTGTGGCCCCTGTTCGCCACCGGATTTCCACCCTTTGTGTTCTATTCACTTGGCTGCGCGCTGAGCTGGGCGGTCGCCACCGTCTACATTAAATGGGCCAAGGTCACGATCGAGCCTTTGGCCAATGCGGCCTGGCAATTGTTGTTCGGTCTGATTTTTATCACCGCAGGCAGCTTCATCGTCGAGGGTTACCCCCATCTCTGGCCCATGCAAAATGAGACGATTCTGGCTATGCTTTTTGTCGGATTGTTCGGCGTTGGCCTCGCGCATTTCTTGTGGTGGTCGATCGTCGGCCGATTGCCGGCCATTACGGCGTCGCTCGGCTCGCTTCTGGTGCCGGTCATCGGTGTCAGCGCATCCGCCCTAATGCTTGGCGAGCACCTGACCCTGCCTGACATTATCGGTTTCGCGATGATTTTTGCCGCAGCCGCCTGCGTACTCCTGCAACCGAACGTCCGCCACGACGAGATGCCGGAATGAAGTGCAGCCGGACGCGGTCGAGCTGACTACAACGCACAACAACGTCTTCCTTCAGCCATTGTATCGTTTAACGCTGATGATGTTTATTACATCTTATTTGATACTTGACATATTATTATGACCGTTTCAAATATTACAAACTCCATTTCGTGCTTCGCAAAAAGATCCAACCGGCATGATCACAGCCGCGCAATTGCGGGCCGCACGGGCGTTGCTCGGCATTGACCAGCGCGAGCTCGCGCAGCGTTCGGGCCTATCGCTGCCAACCGTCCAGCGCATGGAAGCAAGCGACGGCGTGGTTCGCGGCAACGTAGACTCGCTCATGAAGCTGGTCGGTGCGCTCGCAGCCAATGGAATCGAACTGATCGGCGAGGGCGCCACCTCAAGCACCGGCGGCCGCGGGGTGCGACTCAAATGAACGGTCGCGCCATAGCGATCGGCACCCAAGTAGAGCGGAGGTGCTGATGGCGATCTACGCGCTTTATGGCGTGGCAGCGCTGCTGGCACTTGCGCCAATTGCGGTCGCTCTGGCGGCATCGCCGCGCGCCGGCAATGTCATCTATGGTGCGAGCCTGATCGTCACGCTAGCGCTGGGCGTAATCGGGCTCATATGCCTCTTTGAGCGGACGGTCTCCATTGCGACGTTACCGCTCGGTCTGCCATGGCTCGGTGCGCATTTCCGTATAGACGCGCTTGCTTCATTCTTCATCGTCGTCGTCAACCTTGGCGGCGCGGCCGCGAGTCTGTTCGCGCTTGGCTATGGTCGCCACGAAGAAGCGCCGCAGCGAGTTCTACCATTCTACCCCGCCTATACCGCCGCCATGAACCTGGTGGTGCTCGCCGATGACGCCTTCAGTTTCCTGGTGTCTTGGGAGTTCATGTCGCTTTCATCCTGGGCATTGGTGGTCGCGCATCACCGGGAGCGCGAAAACCTGCGCGCGGGCTACGTCTACCTGTTGATGGCGAGCTTCGGTACGCTGGCGCTGCTACTGGCCTTCGGTCTGCTCGCAGGCGCGAATGGCAATTATGTATTCGATACCATCCGCACATCTCATCCGTCAGCCGCGCTGACCGCGCTGGTTCTGGTTTTGGCGATCGTCGGCGCAGGCTCCAAGGCCGGTGTCGTCCCCTTGCATGCCTGGCTGCCGCTCGCCCATCCAGCAGCACCGAGCCATGTCTCAGCGCTAATGAGCGGCGTGATGACCAAGGTCGCGGTCTACGGTTTTGTGCGCATCGTATTCGACCTGCTCGGTACGCCAGAATGGTGGTGGAGCATGCTGGTGCTCGCGATCGGTGGCGTGACAGCTGTGATGGGCGTCCTGTACGCGCTCATGCAACACGATCTCAAACGTCTACTCGCGTATCATACCGTTGAGAACATCGGCATCATCTATATCGGTCTCGGCCTCGCGCTCGCCTTCAAGGCTCACGGCATGACGGCCGCCGCAGCACTGGCACTCACCGCCGCGCTGCTCCATGTGTTTAATCATTCCGTCTTCAAGAGCTTGCTGTTCTTCGGCGCTGGCGCCGTGCTCAATTCAACCGGCGAACGCGACATGGAGCACCTTGGTGGCCTGATCCATCGTATGCCGCAGACTGCTTTTGTGTTCCTTGTCGGCTGCGTCGCGATCTCGGCACTGCCACCGCTCAACGGTTTCGTATCGGAATGGCTAACATTCCAGGCCATCCTACTCAGTCCCCAACTACCATCATGGGGCCTGAAATTCCTGGTACCGGCAGTAGGTGCGCTGCTGGCGCTGTCGGCGGCGCTTGCCGCCGCCTGTTTCGTAAAAGCCTTCGGGGTGAGCTTCCTGGGGCGCCCGCGCACGCCGGCCGCAGCGGATGCCCGCGAAACCGATAGCAATTCGCTCGCTGCGATGTTCTTTCTGTCCGCGCTGTGTCTCGTCGCCGGTATTCTTCCCGGCATTTTCATCGATGCGCTGGCGCCCGTGACCGACGCGTTGCTTGGCGTGAGCATGCCGCACCAGACCGGCCTCGATTGGCTGACCATTGTGCCGATCGCAGAAAGCCGCAGCTCCTATAATGGGCTATTGGTCTTTATATTCGTAACGCTGTCCGGTTCGACCGCCGCCTTCGCCATCCATCGACTGGCCTCCGCCAAATTGCGGCGCGGACCAGCCTGGGATTGCGGGTATCCGGACCCGAGCCCGGCAACACAATATACTGCCTCAAGTTTTGCCCAACCGATCCGCCGCGTTTACGGCACCACCGTGTTCCGCGCGCGCGAAATCGGGGAAATGCCGCCGCCGGGGGCGACCGCACCGGCGCGGCTCACCGTCGAGCTCCGCGATCTAATTTGGGACCTCGCTTACGCGCCGATCGCCGCCTTCGTCGACTACGCTGCCGACCGGCTCAATGTTCTGCAATTCCTCACCATCCGCCGCTATCTCACGCTGGTGTTCGTGGCTCTGGTGTTGCTGCTGCTGGTACTTGCGATATGGCAGTGATCCGCGATTTCGCATTCCAAGGCACACAGATGCTGCTGGTGCTGCTGCTGGCGCCGTTGCTTACAGGCTTCGTGCGCAAGATGAAGGCCCGCCTCTTGCGCCGGCAAGGGCCGCCACTGTTGCAGCCCTATCGTGACCTCATTCGATTAATGCGCAAGGAAGTTGTACTTGCGGGAAGCGCATCCTGGCTGTTTCGCGTCATTCCCTACATCGTTTTTGCTGGCACTTGGGTCGCGGCATCACTGGTGCCGACCTTCCGCGGTGGATTGCTGTTCTCGTGGTCGGCCGATCTGATTGCGCTCATAGCGCTTCTCGGCAGCGCGCGATTTTTCCTCGCGCTTGCCGGTCTTGACGTCGGCACCAGCTTCGGCGGCATCGGTTCGAGCCGCGAGGTCATGATCGCCTCGCTCGCCGAGCCAGCCATGCTGATGATCATGTTCACGCTGGCCCTGATTGCCGGCTCCACGCAACTTTCCATCATGGCCGCCCACATGGTGTCGGGCGAAGTTGGTTTGCGGGTTTCTCTCGGCCTCGCACTCCTCGCATTGATCATGGTGGCAATCGCGGAAAATGCGCGCATTCCTGTCGATAACCCGGCGACTCATCTTGAGCTCACCATGGTGCACGAGGCGATGGTGCTGGAATATTCCGGCCGCCATCTGGCGCTGATCGATCTCGCTTCCGAACTCAAGTTGCTGCTCTACGTTTCGGTAGTCGGCTGTCTGTTCACACCTTGGGGCATCGCACCACCCAACGGCGACGCAGCCGAGATTGCTGTTGGCTTCGCAACCTATATCGCCAAGCTCGCGGTCGGCGGCGTCCTTCTGGCGGTGTTCGAGACATCCATTGCCAAGATGCGTGTGTTCCGGGTGCCGGCCTTCATGGGAGCAGCACTGATGCTGGGCCTGCTGGCGACCTTGCTGTTGTTCGTTTCGCGGAGCCTTTAGACAATGCGCGGTCTCTCTTTCGACGTTGCTCATTTATTTGCTGGTTTACTGGTGCTGCTGAGCTTCATGCAGCTTTACCAGGACCGGCTCTACGCGCTGCTCAATGTCTACGCGCTCCATGCCCTGGTGCTGGCGGCTTCGGTCGCCTGGCAGGCCTTCGTGCAGGACGCGCCGCATCTCTACCTTACGGCGCTGATAGCACTGGTCTTCAAGGCCATCGTCATTCCAACGGCCCTGCATCGCATTATCGTCCGCCTCGGCATCCACCGTGAGATAGAAACCGTAGTCGGGGTCGGTCCCGCCATGCTGCTCGGCATGGGCCTGGTCGCACTCTCTATGGTGGTGATGCTGCGGGTAACCGCCGAGGCCGATCCTTTGGCGCGTGAGGATCTCGCCTTCGCGCTGTCAGTAGTGCTGCTTGGTCTGTTGATGATGGTCACGCGGCGTAACGCGGTAAGCCAGGTGGTCGGCTTTATGTCACTGGAGAATGGCCTGGTGCTGGCGGCGACCGGTGCCAAGGGCATGCCGCTAGTGGTCGAAATCAGCGTCGCCTTCTCGGTGCTGATTGCTTTCATCGTCATCGGCATCTTCCTGTTCCGGATTCGCGAAAGATTCGACACCGTCGACGTGCAGGCGCTCGATCGTTTCCGTGGAGAACGGCGATGATCGATGCGCTCACAGGTGTTCTCGTTATTCCTGCAGTCGCCGCCGGTTTGCTCGCGGTGCTGCCCGGCTATCGGCTGACTGCGCGCTTCAACGTACTGGCGACGCTGCTCACCTTCTTGACCGCCATTTCTCTGTTCGTGTTCGAGTCCAAGTCCGGCCCCTACCTGCTGGTGGATGACCTCAACAAGGTGTTCATCGTGCTGACGACTTTTGTCGGCTTCACCACCAGTGTGTTCAGCGCAAGTTATATCGGCCACGAGATTGAGATCGGCCGCCTGACGTCGGCTTTCGTGCGCTTCTATCACGCCATGTATCAGGTGCTGATGTTCGCCATGAATCTGGCGCTCGTCGCCAACAATATTGGTCTTATGTGGGTTGCGATCGAAATGGCGACCCTCACCACAGTACTAATGGTTGGCATCTACCGCACCCACGAGGCGCTGGAAGCGGCGTGGAAATATTTCATCCTCGGCAGCGTCGGCATCGCACTGGCGCTGTTCGGCACCATTCTGGTCTATATGGCGGCACGGCCGGTGACCGGCGAAGGGCTCGATGCCATGGTGTGGACCGTGCTGGTCACACAGGCGGCGAAATTCGACCCCGCTTTGCTCAACGTCGCTTTCGTATTTCTGTTGCTGGGCTACGGCACCAAGGTGGGGCTTGCGCCGCTCCACGCTTGGCTGCCCGACGCACATGCGGAAGGCCCGACGCCGATCTCGGCGGTGCTGTCGGGCCTGCTTCTAAACGTCGCGCTCTATGCATTATTGCGCTTCAAGATGCTATTGGCGCTCAATCCGGCGGCAATCGCGCCCGGCCCGTTGATGGTGACCATGGGCCTGATTTCCTGCGTGTTCGCCGCTTTCATGCTGTATCGACGGCGCGACATCAAACGTATGTTCGCCTATTCATCGATCGAGCACATGGGCATCATCGTGTTTGCCTTTGGCATGGGCGGCGCGCTCGCCAATTTTGCCGGTCTGCTGCATATGACCATGCATTCGCTGACCAAGTCGGCGATCTTCTTTGCAGTCGGCCACATCGCGCAGGTGAAGGGCACGCAGAAGATCGCCGATATGGGTGGGCTGACCGTGACCAATCCGGTGCTCGGCTGGGGTCTGGTGCTTGGCGTCGTCGCCATCGCCGGCCTGCCACCGCTCGGCATTTTCATGAGCGAATTCCTGGTGGTGAGCTCGACCTTCGCGCGCGAGCCGTGGCTGGTGATCATTTTGGTGTTCGGCATCCTGGTCGCCCTCGGTGGCCTGTTCCTGCGGCTTAATACGATTGCTTTCGGCGAGCCGCGCGGCCCGACCGCGCCGGCTGAGGCCTCCTACGTGCCAATGTTCGCCCATCTGACCATCGTATTCATGGCCGGTTTCTATATGCCGCCGGCGCTGGTCACTGGCTTCCAGAACGTTGCCCGGCTGCTGGGATAGCGTCATGGCCCGGCTCGACAGCATCACGCATCGCAAAACGGCCAAGCGGCATCACCCATGGCCGCGCGTGACCGTAACCGACGACGGCTGGCAGCATGCGATCGAGTTGCTCGCGGACGGCAGCTGCACGTTGCTCGCCCTGTGGGGAGACACGCCGCAGATCCATATGGCATTGCTGGATCAGACCTCCAGCAACGTCGCCGTCATCAGCTATGTCTGTAAGTCCGGTAAGTATCCGAGTGTCGCCGCACATCATCCCCCCGCGCTGCGGCTGGAACGTGCAATTCGCGATCTATTCGGTCTCGAAGCGGTGGGTACGCCCGACCCGCGCCCCTGGCTTGATCTCGGTTTCTGGAACGTGCGGCATCCGCTCGGCAAAAAAGCCACCACCCATAAGCCTACGCCGTACAAATTCTTGCCGGTGGAAGGAGAGGGGCTGCACCAGATTCCGGTCGGGCCGGTGCATGCCGGCATCATCGAGCCAGGCCATTTCCGCTTCACGGCCAACGGCGAGCACGTGGTGCGACTGGAGCAGCGTCTGGGTTGGGTGCACAAGGGCATCGAGTCCCTGATGGACGGCGCCACGCTCGAGCAGGCGGTGAAGCTTGCCTCGCGCACCTCCGGCGATAGTACGGTTGCTTACGCTTTTGCATTCTCACAGGCAGCTGAAGCTGCAATGCAGGTGAAGGTGCCGCCGCGCGCAGCTTATTTGCGCGCGCTAATGGCCGAACTCGAGCGGCTGGCCAACCATTTCGGCGACATCGGCGCCATCTGCAACGACGCTTCGTTCTCGCTGATGCATGCGCAATGCGGAATTCTGCGCGAGCGCACATTACGCGCGGCCGACGCCTGTTTCGGGCACCGGCTGATGATGGACACGATCGTCCCGGGCGGCGTCTCGCGCGATCTCGCGCCGGAAGGCGCTGCTCAGGTCGAAGACTTGCTCGCCGAAATACGACGCGTTTTTCCGCGCCTGATCGAACTCTACGACAACACTGCCTCGCTACAGGACCGCACCGTCACTACCGGTATCCTAAAGCCAGAATTAGCGTACCAGTTTGGCGCTGGCGGTTATGTGGGAAGGGCTTCCGGCCGCGCGTTCGATGCGCGCCGGGTCTTTGGTTACGCCCCCTACGATACGCTCTCCTTCGAGGTGCCGGTGCTCGATGCCGGCGACGTCAATGCGCGGGTCTGGATCCGCATTCGCGAAGTTGAACAGAGCCTTTCGCTGGTCGATCAAATACTTGCCGCGCTACCAAAAGGTGCGCTCAAGGCGCCCGCCGGCAAGAACAAGGCTTGCGAAGGTCTCGGAATAGCTGAAGCGTTCCGTGGCGACGTGCTGGTGTGGCTCAAGCTCGACAGCAAGGGCCGCGTCGCGCGCTGCCACCTGCGCGACGCCTCCTGGTTCCAGTGGCCGCTGCTGGAAGCCGCAATCGAGGGTAACATCGTCGCGGACTTCCCTCTCTGCAACAAATCTTTCAACTGCTCGTATTCCGGGCACGATCTATAGGGCTCGCGATGCGCAGAACCTTGCTCGAAAGCTTAACCCACGGCCCGCTCACCGAACCGGCGCCTGCTCCCGATGACGCCGCGCTTGCGGAGCTCGCTAAAACCGTCGACCGCACCGCCCGTGTCAGGCTCGGTCGCTCGCTTTCCATCCGCCAGGTCGACGCCGGTTCCTGCAATGGCTGTGAGCTGGAAATCCATGCTCTAAATAACGCGTTTTACGATCTCGAACGCCTTGGCCTTCGCTTTGTTGCTTCGCCGCGCCATGCCGATGTGTTGGTGGTCACCGGCCCGGTGACAAAAAACATGCGCCAGGCGCTGCTGCGCACGTATAACGCCACTCCCGATCCAAAATGGGTCGTCGCGGTCGGCACCTGCGCAATTGACGGTGGCGTTTTTGCCGGCAGCTATGCGGTGACCGGCAGCGTCAAAGACGTCGTGCCCGTCGATCTCCATATTCGAGGCTGTCCGCCGTCACCGACCGAGCTCTTAAAGGGGTTAATAGCATTGCTCGAGAACGTGACCACGCGTTAATCCCGAAAGCGGCGCGTTGCTAATAAAAGCTCTGCGGATCGACATCCACTTCCAGGCGCACATTGCCGCGCGGCTTGGGTGCGTTAGCGAGCCATCCGCGCAAATAGACCGAAAGGTCGAAGGTGCGCGGCGATTTGACCAGCAGACGGAACCGATGGCGGCCGCGCACCACCGCGATCGGCGCCTCGGCAGGACCGAGGACCCGCACATGCTCGTCTTTCGGCGCAGCATTGGCGAGGGTTCGACCGTATGCCTCTGCCGTGTGCCTTTCGTTTGCCGTGACGACAAAGCTCGCAAGCCGGCCGAACGGCGGATAGCCCGTGCGCTCACGCTGCTCGATCTCATTCTTGTAAAACTCCTCACGGTCGCCAGAAATCAGCGCGCGCATTACGGGGTGCTCGGGCTGGTGCGTTTGCAAATAGCCAAGGCCATGCCCCTCCTCGCGGCCAGCGCGGCCGACCACCTGATGCAGCAATTGGAAGGTGCGCTCCGCCGCACGCGGATCGCCATTGCCTAGACCGAGATCAGCATCGACGATGCCGACTAGATTTAGTTTGGGAAAGTGATGACCTTTGGCAACGAGCTGTGTGCCGATGATGAGATCGAAACGTCCTTCCGCAACGTCGTCGAGTTCCTGGCGAAGGCGCTCGATCGACTCGACCAGATCGCTCGATAGCACCAGGATGCGCGCCTGCGGAAAAAGCTCGCCCGCTTCTTGTTCAAGTCTTTCGACGCCGGGGCCGACGGCGGCAAAGCTATCGGTGGCGTGGCAATTCGGGCATTCTACCGGTGGCGGCATCGCGAAGCCGCAGTGATGGCAGACGAGTCGCCGTTTGAAGCGATGATCCACCAGCCAGGCGTCGCAATTAGGACACTGCAGACGGAAGCCACACGCTCTGCACAGCGTCAGCGGCGCATAGCCACGGCGATTGAGAAATAGCAGCGCCTGCTCACCGCGGGTAAACGCCACCGCCACCGCTTCAGCAAGCCGCGGCGAAATGAACCGCCCGCGCGGCGGGCCCTCGCGCCGCATATCGATTGCCTCAATCGACGGAAGATGCGCGCCGCCAAAGCGCTCCGGCAAGTGAACGTGCCGGTAGCGACCGCGGCGCGCGTTGACTTCCGATTCGACCGAAGGTGTTGCCGAAGCAAGAACTACAGGAATTTTGGCAATCGAGCCCCGCACCACCGCCATGTCGCGGGCGTGGTAGTGCGCGCCATCCTCCTGCTTGTAGGCGGGATCGTGCTCTTCATCGACGATAATGAGCCCAAGATCGGCATAAGGCAGAAAAAGAGCGGAGCGCGCGCCGACCACCACCGGCACCTCGTTCGCCGATACAGCCGCCCAGGTGCGTGCGCGCTTGCGGGGTGAAAGTTGCGAATGCCATTCGGCTGGGCGGACGCCGAAGCGCTCGGAAAAACGATCCAGGAATTGCGCCGTGAGCACGATTTCCGGCATCAGGATCAGGGTCTGTCGCTTGCGCCGGATATTTTCGGCCACGGCCTCGAAGTAGACTTCCGTCTTGCCCGAACCTGTGACGCCGTCGAGTAAAGTAACGGTGTAGCCGCCTTGCGCGACTGTTGTGCGTAGCGTATCGGCGGCGGCGAGTTGGGCGAGCGAGAATTCTGGCTTGTGGAAATCAGGGTCTGGCTGTGAAACCACCGGCTCAGGCGGCAGTACGACTGTTTCCAGCGTGCCTTCGTCGATAAGTCCGTCGATCACACCAGCGCTGACGCCCGCTTCCTGCGCTCCCTCTCCCTTCGAACGCGTGAGTCCGTCGGAGAAAAGTCGGAGCACACGCGCGCGCGCTGCTGTCATGCGTTGTGGCGCAGGGCCAGCGAGCCGTATACCAACGCGCTCGCGACCGGGGCCAAGATGCTCGCCCATGCGCAGGGCCATGCGCAGCACCATGCCGCGCGAGGCGAGCGTGTAGCCCGAGACCCAATCGACGAACTGACGGAGCTCGGCTTTCAGCGGTGGCACGTCGAGTTTTTCGTCGACATTCTTCAGGCGGTTGT
>DASWAK010000002.1:0-6199 GCA_036391175.1 Pseudolabrys sp. | reverse complement strand
CACCGGTCTCATGGCCTTGCCCGTCGCTTCTTGCACAAGCTTGGCGAGGAATTCTGTATGGCCTGGCTCGGCAAAGCCAGAACGATAGAGCACGTTCTTAGCTACGGGATTGGTTACGATGGCGGCGGCACGGCCCGCCATCACATCTGTGACAGCGCGGCGTATCGAGGCAATCGCGGCTGGAGCGCTCAAAGCATCAGGTTTGCCAGGCTCGGCCGTTGTGGGTGTATCTAGCGGCGTAATCGGCAGGGCACGCCTAAAGGTTTCGCAGGCCTGTGCTGGCGTCACCACGCTCAAAGCGACATCCACGCCAAGCAGATGAGCACGCCGTTTGATGAATTCCGGATCAGCGATCAGATAGAACACTGGTAGCCGGAGCTCAACGCGTCGCCGCCATAGTTGAATCGCCAAATCTGGGCCGATGCCAGCTGGCTCGCCCAGCGTCAAAGCCAAAGGGAGGACGGCCGGCTCGCTCATTTGTTCTTGTATTCGATCATCGCCGATTTGCGGATCTCGTCGAGATATTTTTTGGATTCGGCCTCAAAGCGCTTGGCGAAAATTTGCTCGCGCGTTTCGCGCTTGAGGGGGGATTCCGTCGTGGTCTCTTTTTTAGCGCAGACAGCGAACATCTGGAGCCCTTGCGCCGTCGTTTCAGGCGGAGTCAAGTGGCCGATCTGAATATTGCCGAGCAAATCCCGCAGTTGTGGTGTTAGGTCAGCTGAGTTTCTGGTGATTGGATCGCGCACCGCCACATCGCGCAATCCGCGCGCCATGGCCAGGCCCTCGCTGCAGGAGACGAACCGACCACGCAAGTTTTCCGCGTCGCTACGCTTGGTCGAAAGCGTAGACTCGCTTGAACCACGCGCGACAACAATCACCACCGGGTAGAGCGTATACACATAACCAACTGCCGCGGCCTCGTTTTCGTTGCGTTCCTTGAGGGCATTGGCGATGTCACTCTCGCCGACCTGAAGTGAAGAGTTATATTTACCACGGATAAGCTGCTGCCATGTTAGCTCGGCGCGAATGCGTGCTTTGACAGTATTCGGAGAAATGCCGGCCCGTTCTAGGACTTGGGCAAATTGAGCCGGCGTGATGTGTTGCCGCGTAGCCATGCCTTCGAAGGCGTTATTGACTTCGGCGTCGTCGACCTCAAGCCCATAGACCTTGGCGCGCGCGATTTTGAGACGGTCGTCAATCAGGTCGTTGATGATTTTCTGGCGGTCCGGATTTTTTTGGGCGGAACTGGCGTCCAGCTTCATGCGCTGCTGGATATCGTATTCTGTGATCGGTGAGCCGTTTGCAATGACCACGACTTGCGCGCGCGCCGTTGCGGGCACGGCGATAGCTAAGATGACAAGGGCGCTTGCGAAACACCGACTCAGTGCTCGGCCTCTCACTCCTATTCTCTCCATCCTAATTTCCAATATCTCTGATCTCTGCGGCGCTCAATTTGACGTCGACCGGCCGACCCCCTGGCCTACCGCCGTGCCGCCCAGAGTGCGTAGGCTCAGCTGCAGCATGATCGTATGATTGGCGGTGACGTTTCCGCTGTATGTGTAGTTTGTAATGTAGTTAAGGCCCAAGATGAGGCAATCATCGACGTAGCCCAAGCCAACGCGGGTCTGGTCAAATTTTCCGGCATTGATGTCGTAACGTGCCCCCCCCAGCAGAACCCAATTGGCGTCGAACTTGACCTGCCCGGTTCCCAATATGCCTTCTTGGCGGCTGAGGATGCCCAATAACGGCTGGGGTGCATAGTCGCCATAGAGCAGGCTGCCGCTCCACCGGTCGAAGTTGGCGCGGGCTTCGAGTTCGATTCGCTGTGGAGTGAAGGTGTCGTTGTCGAAACGGAAGCGTGAGGTGAACGTGTAGATGCTGTTTGGCTGGTACGACAGCCGTGCCACATAGTCGGAGTTGGTGGTGTCTAGACCGCTGTTAAGACCGGTATTGGTGGTGCCGCCGAGTGCGAAGGAGTTTTGTCCGAATATCCTGTAGGATTGCCCGAACAGCGCGTTGACGAATCCGCCTTGGTTGAACTGCGCGGTGTATTGCAGGCCGTAGTTGGTACGGCCGCCACCTTCGACGCGATCCCAGCCGGAGTATTTGTCGACGCGGAACAAATTGCTGTCGTCAAACATCAAGCTTTGCGCATCCTCGGTTGGCCAGCGTCCGATCTGCTGCTCGTTTGGCCGCACGATCACCTGTGCGATCGGCTCTACCGTCTGCGTGCCCCACGACTGCACGTTGATGAACGGATAGCGGTACTCAAGGCCTACAGTCGGCATGGCGCGCACCAAATTGGTGTCGCCGGTGTTGATAAAATTGGATACGGCAGGATCGTTATTGATCTGCATAGCACCGGCGTCGACGCGCACCGAAGCAAAGGGAGTGAATACCTGGCCGAAGTTGTCGGTGATACTGCGCCGCCATTGTGTCTCCGCCGAGAAACGGCTGTAGGTGCCCGGAACGCCGCGCAGCAGGCAGTTGGCGGTTGTCTTGATTGCGGGATTGGCGGTTTCTGTGCAGGAGCCGTTAATGAGCGCGCTCTGGGTGACCGGATCGAAGTCGGCTTGATTGCGCGTCAGGCTAGTGAAGTTGATTCGATAGCCAAGCTCGCCACCGAGAATCGGACGATCAAAAATGTAGTTATAATCAACCACCGGATGAATGACCGGAATCTGGCTTTGCGTGTCCGATTCCGAGAAGCCGAGGTAATAGATAGCGCGCGCGTCGAAATAGCTGCGATTGCCCTTACCCTCGAGGTAGAGCTGTGACACCGCCGCGTCGTTTAGTCCGGTCGGATTCTGAATCGGATTAATGGCGTTGGCGTAGTATCGAGAAAGATGCGGGTTGTAATCCTGCAGAAATGTGCGGTCGGACAACAATGTGCCGTCCCAACCCAACACCCATTTGTTGTTGAGCGCGAACAGGCCCGAACTTTCCACGCTACCCCGCCAATCGCGGTAGCCAGGTGTAGTGGTGCCGTCGCTGCGGATGAAGTAATCTTTGTCGAGCTGGTAAATGCCGGCAGCGCGGATCGAATAGGCACCGTTCATTAAACGCTGTCGGAATTCGCCCTGTAGTAAGGGCCCCTGTTTGGTGGTGATCTTCGGCGCGAAGGTGGCGTCGTAGTCGGGCGCGAGTGCCCAGTAGTAGGGGACTTCGATCGCGGCGCCGTAGACCGAACTCGATGAGAGCGTCGGGATCAGATAGCCGGTCTTGCGCTTGACGGTTGGGTCGGGTGCAGAGAAGTAGGGCAGCCACGCGAGTGGCTTACCGAAGAACTCGATGCGGGCGTCCTCGAAATAAATCATTTTCTCGCCCTGGTCGTGAATAATGCGCGCGGCCTTAACCTGCCAGAGCGGCGGCTTCTTTGGGTCGTCCTTGCACGGAGCGCATGCGGTGTAGACGCCGTTGTGGAAGACGGTGAAGTTGCCACTCGATCGTTCGGCGCGTGTGGCGGCCATGCGGGTCTGCTCCGGAGCATCGAGTCGCAGTGAATCGACGAAGCCATCCCGATAGTCGTCCGACAGGTCCATGATCTCGCCGTAGGTGACCTTGCCGTCCTGTTCAGTCAGTCGGACGTTGCCTTCCGCGTGCAGACGTTTGGTTTTCTGATCGTAGATGACCCGGTCGGCCTCCAGTGTGGAGTCGCCATAGTAGATTTGGACGCTGCCTACTGCGGCGACACGGTTGTTGGCGTAGTCGTAGTTGATCTCACTCGCTTGAACGAGCATCTGCTTTTGCCCGGACTTTTCACGCTCGAGGGCAATTTTGGATTTTTTCGGAGGTGGTGAGCGTTCCGGGAATTGCAGTACCTGCGCGGGCGCGGGCGCGATCAATCCGCCGCAAGCCAACAGGCTGAGGACGGCGGCAATTTTTGCGGCGCCACGCCAATACGGCCGCGGCGCTGATGGACGAGCACTAAATAGCCCCGCCATCACCCGTCCTCCTGGTACAATAACGCAATAAAGCCCGTCACGCCGCCGACGAGCACCGGCAACCAAGCCGCTGCCACGGGGTGCATCAGCTCGGCCTTACTCAAATCCTCAGTTACTTTCGATAAAACATAAAGCAGAAACCCAGCCGCCACGCCACTTAAAATCATCTTTTGGACACCGCCAAAGCGGAAGAAACGTAGACTAACGGCAGCGGCAAGGAGAACCATAGCAGCCAGCAAAAACGGGCGCGCCAGAAGCTTCTGAAACTGCAATCTATAGCCTGCCGCAACCAGGCCGGCGTGCTCGGCGATCCGGATATACTGGGGAAGTTCCCAGAACGGAACGGTTTCTGGTGTGGCAAAGCTTTCGCGTACTTGCTCCGGAGTAAGGCTGGTCTTAAGGCGGTATTCGGCCTGGTCGACCGGCAATATGCCCAAAGCGTAAATACGGGCGTCGCGCAGTCGCCAAACTCCGGGTTCCAATACTGCAGCGCGGGCTTCGATGCGTTGCTTGAAATGGCCATCGACATCGAAGCTGAAGATCGAAACGCCGTTGAGATTTATTCCTTGGTCGCGGCTGCCCGCGGCGTTGATGATCGTCTGACCGTCGTCGGTGCGCTGGCTTACCCAGAAGCTGCCACCCCTTCTGGGCGCGTTTGTAGCATTCCCAAATAGTTCGGCCTCAAAGCGCTTAGATCGCTCCTGAAGCATCGCAGAAATAGGATTGTATACAGTCGTAGCCACGATACCGAGCGTGAATGCTACCACAAGTGCCGGCGTAACAAATTGCCAGGCCGACAAACCAGCGGACCGAGCGACTACCAGCTCCAGACGTCGCGACAGATTGAGGTAGCACGACATTGCGCCGATCAATATGCAGAACGGCAGAATGCGTTCGACCACTTGTGGCACTCGGTAAAGTGAGGTCTTCGCAACCAGTGCCGCCGACACGTTCGGAATATCACCGGCGCGGCGCATCAGCTCGATGTAATCGATCAGTGCGACCAGCGCGAATATCCCCCCAAACACCACAAGCACTGCGCTCAGAAAACGCAGTCCGAAATATCGCGCCAGTGTCCCAATGAAGATCGGCATGGTGTCACATCAGGGTGCGGCGAAGCGCTGGTTCACGCGCTCAGTGAGCGCAGTGAGCCAGTCGTTGATGAAAGCGGGCGGTTCCAAAATCAGACCGCGGCGAATGACGTAAAAGCCAAGGGCGGATGCGCTGGCCAGAGCCAGATATTGCAGTGACAACATCCATGGAATGGAGGCACCGAATACACTGGAAGCAAAACCAATCAGACGCAGCAGGCCGACGCCGCCAATGGCACCAAGCATCGATAGCGTACGGCTTTGACGGGTGGTGCGCGGCGCCCCGAGATAGGCATAAGCGATCACCACGACCGCGAGCGGATAGAATGGCGCCATCAGCCGATCATGCAGCTCGGCGCGGAACTGGCCAGGCTGCTCAATATAGAATTGATCCTTCGGATCGGGAAACATCAGCTGCCAGAGATAGCGTTCGCGGATCGAATATTTTACGGACTGGACACCGCCTGCGAACTGCGAGAGATCGAACGCATAGCGATCGAACACCACCATGGCCGGGTCATGCGGGCCGGCCTCATGCCTTTGTACGACGCCTTTTTGAAGAACGAGGTAGGTGCCGCTACTGTTATCCAGCAGTTCTCCGACCTCCGAGAGTACTGTGATGCGCTCATTTGGATTGCGCCGGTCATCAAGGAAAATTCCGGCAAGCTGTCCGTTTGGACGCCGTTCGCGAATATGGATGGTGACGCCGCTCTCGATCGCCGTGAAGCGCCCGGGCTGCACAATATTGCTCACCACATTGGCGCGCACTTCGGTCAGCCAGTCGCGCAGCATGCGCAAGCCTTTGGGCGCAAAATAGGCGCTGATTGCAGCCACGAGCAAAGAAACGACGATTGCCGCCGCCATAAAGGCGCGAAACAAAATCCATGGCGACATACCGGCCGCGTTCATCACGATGATTTCGGAATCGTTGGACATTTTGTTGAGCACGTGCGCGGCCGCAATCAGCAGGGCAATCGGCGCGATGACGAGCACGAGGAGGGGTATGATCAGGCCGGTGAGCCCGACGAAGACCAGAATGCTCTGGCCCTGGTTGGTTATGATGTCGATATCGCGCAGCGCCTGCGTGACCCAGATCACGGCGGTCAGACTGACCAGCACGACCAGGAACGCACCCAAGGTGGTGCGGAAAATATATCGGCCGAT
>DASWAK010000001.1:0-16211 GCA_036391175.1 Pseudolabrys sp. | reverse complement strand
ACGCACATTCTCTACCAATCAATGGCTGCTTTCGGTGTAACGGTGGACGTCCCAATACAGCGGCGTAAAGCGCGTCAGTTCGATCAAGGAACGATCATGACCATGCAGGGAGCGAGACTCGCAATTTTCTGCGAGACGCTGCCGAGTAGCAGTCCCGCGAGACGACCGCGGCCGCGCCGGCCAATGACCACGAGATCAGCATTCTAGCGTTGCGCTATTTCGATTATCACTTGGGCGGGCTCGCCCGAGCCAGCGCGAAGCTTGATTTTCGCCGCGCCAACCGGTGTTGCCCGTTTTTTCGCCTGGTTGAGCACCTGGTTGGAAAGGAGTTCGAGCGCTTCGCCAATATCGCCCTCGATTCGGCCCAGCTTTTTCAGCTCCTGACCAGAAAGATTATCACCCACGGTGAGGATGCAAAGTTCCGCGCCAGTGACTTGCGCCAGCTGAGCCGCAGCAACGATAGCGCGATTCGCCGCGCGCGACCCATCAGTTCCCACGAGGATCTTCCGCATTGTGCTTTCCCAAAATCATAACCAAAACACGAGGCGACCATTTCTTGCTCCGTATTGATCCTAGTCAAAGCGGAATAGCGCATCCTGTCGAATTATTTCTACACCCTATAAGGAAGGCATTTCGCTGAAGCTGCCATAGCGCTTCCGGTGGGGACCTCGATGGATCAGAATTCGAGTGACACGGCCGACCAGCGCCGACGAGCCGATCACATGGTCACACGACGACAAGCAAGTGCCGGCGTTCTCAGCGCTGCCGTCCTCGCCGGCACATCAGGCGTTAGGGCGCAGGCGGCGACAATCATGCAACTTCCGCCGCCGCGGCCCGAGGGAGGGAAGCCGCTCATACAGGCGCTCAAGCTGCGGCGCTCCATTCGCGAATACGCTGACCGCGCGCTGCCGCTGCAAGTGCTGTCCGACCTGCTATGGGCTGCATTCGGCGTCAACCGCCCGTCCGGAGACCGGACGGCTCCCTATTGGCGCCATGTCATGGTGATCGACGTTTATGCTGTGATGGCAAACGGAGTTTGGTTTTATGACCCCAAGGGTCATGTCTTGCAGCAACATTCGCGCGTCGATATTCGTGCGGCAACCGGCTTGCAAGATTTTGTGGCAACTGCGCCTCTGAACCTAGTTTATGTGGCGCACGGTGAGCGTATGCAGGATGTGTCGCCGGAAGACAGGCGTCTCTACGCCTCGGTCGACGCCGGTTTTATTGGGCAGAACGTCTATCTGTTTTGTGCCTCAGAGGGGCTTGCGACCGTTTTCCGCGGTGCTGTCGACACCAAGAAGCTTGCGCAGGCAATGGAACTTGATTCCGCGCAATTTGTAACGTTTGCCCAGACGGTCGGATATCCGAAAGCCTAAACGTTTGCAGAGCGAATCCGGTGGGACATTCACTGGATGTCCCGCGACTTCAGCTTTTGACCTACGGAAGAGCGGACATCACGCACAAATGCGGTCATGTCTGCTTCTGACCGAAACATTCATGATGAAGCCGCCAGCGTGTGTTCCGCGGAGGATTCGAATAACCGCACGATTCTTTCGATGTTGTAATAATTTGACGCGCATCAAGGGCACGAGTCCTCCTTCGCGCTACTTACTCCTTTATGGCCTAAGGAGTTTGCATGATTAAACCCGTTGGACTTGGGGCGGCGCGCCCCGAAGCGCTGGCGCCAGGTTCTCCCGTCCCGAAATCGCAACCCGAGGTGCCTGCTCGTTCGCGCCTGCGAAAGTCTTGGATGGTCGTTGGGCTGCCAGCACTGGCGGTCATAATTGTCGTCGGACTCACGTGGTGGCTTTCCGGCACCGGCGGAACCATACGCTACACCACCGCACCGGTTACGCGCGGGCCCGTAACGCGAGCGGTAACCGCGACCGGTACCGTCAATCCCATGCTTACAATTATCGTCGGGTCGTATGTGTCCGGTGTGATTCAAGAGATCCATTGCGACTACAACACCGAAGTCAAACAGGGACAGGTTTGCGCCAAGATCGATCCGAGCCCCTATCAGACCGTGGTTGACCAGAATAAAGCTAATCTCGCCGTGGCAAAGGCACAGCTGGAAAAGGACAAAGCGAATCTTGGGTACGCACAGATAGCTTATGATCGTAATGCGCGGCTAGCGCAGACGAGCGCAGTATCCAAGGATACGCTTGACAATGCTAGGAGCGCCCTCGATCAGGCGCGCGCGCAGATCGGCGTCGACGAAGCGACCATTGCGCAGCGCGAGGCTAAGCTTGCAACTGCCGAAGTTAACCTCGGCTACACGAACATCGTTTCGCCCGTAGACGGCACCGTGGTGTCACGCAACGTCACCGTTGGCCAGACCGTGGCAGCCAGCTTCCAGACACCAACCTTGTTTCTGATCGCGACCGACCTCACCAAGATGCAGGTCGACACTAATGTGAGCGAGAGCGACATCGGCGGCATCAAGGAGGGCAACCGAGCAAATTTTACCGTCGACGCTTTCCCGAAACGGACATTTGCGGGGACTGTGAGCCAGGTGCGGCAATCGCCGCAGACCCTGCAGAATGTGGTGACTTACGACGTGGTCGTCAGCGTCGATAATTCCGATCTGGCGCTCAAGCCCGGCATGACCGCGGCCACCCGTATCGTCATTGACCAGCGCAGCGATACGCTCCGCGTGCCTAGCCAGGCCCTACGCTATTCGCCGTCCGAGCTGCGTGGCAAACCGGCCGATAGACCGCAGGTTTGGTTACTGCGCGACGGCAAGCCGGTAGTCGTGTCGGTGACCTCTGGCCTGGACGACGACACGTTCGCCGAGATAGTCAAGGGCGAATTGCAGCCAGGTGACCGGGTCATTGTCTCTGAGCAACGGGAAGCCGCCAAAGCACCGTTGCCGCAGCCGCGCTTCTGAAGCCGGCTGCCGAAGGGCAACCCATGGCGGAACCAATCATCAGGCTCGAGCACATTACGCGGACTTACCATGCCGGCGATGTCGACGTGCATGCACTGCGCGATGTGAACCTCACGGTCGATGCCGGCGAATTTGTTGCAATCATGGGCGCCTCCGGTTCCGGTAAGTCGACGCTGATGGCGGTAATTGGCTGCCTCGACCAGCCAAGCAGCGGTCGCTATTTCTTTGAAGGCGCGGATGTAGCCGCCTTGACCGAATCCGACCGCGCGCGACTGCGCAGCGAACGCCTCGGCTTCGTGTTCCAAAGCTTCAATCTTCTCGCTCGCACGAGCGCCATCGAGAACGTGGCACTGCCGCTGTTCTACTCGGCCGCGGGCCCGGCCAGCGCAACTTCGCGGGTTTCGCGAGCGCGCGCGGCTCTTAAACTCTTGGGCTTAGGCGAGCGCGAGCGCAACACGCCCGGCCAGCTTTCCGGCGGCCAGCAGCAACGGGTCGCAATCGCACGGGCTTTGATCAATAACCCGGGCCTACTGCTCGCCGACGAGCCGACAGGAAACCTCGACACTCGGACGTCGCACGAAATCATGGAGACGCTGGCGCGTCTCAATCGCGAACAGGGTGTCACAGTCATTGTCGTCACCCATGAATCCGACATTGCGGCCTATGCCGATCGCACCTTGATCATGCGTGACGGCCAGATTGTCTCCGACGCGCGCAGGCCCAAGACGTCCGTGGCCCTCGAGCGGCCATCCGTTAGACTGGTCGCCGAATCCGAGGGAGTTCCTCATCCCTCACAGCCGGGATCTGGTGCGCGCCGCACTCACGCCGTTTTGGCGTTTGCACTGATGATCATGGCCGCCGCCATGCAGGCTCTCCGGCGCAACATGATGCGCTCGGCTTTGACGATGCTCGGCGTTTTTATCGGCGTAGCTGCCTTGATCGCCATGGTGGCCGTCGGCCAAGGAGCCAATGAGGCGGTGCGCAAGCAGATCGAACGGCTGGGCACCAATCTCGTCGTGGTGCAGCCGGGGGCGCGCACGGCCGGCGGCGTGCGTAGCGGGTTTGGCAGCGCGTCGACGCTTACCATCGCCGACGCGCACGCGATCTTGCGCGAGGCGAACGCGGTCAGCGAGGTGAGCTACCTCATCCGACAGTCCGGTCAGGTACAATACGGCAATCAGAACTGGACTACCCAAATTCAGGGCATCAGCACCAATTATCCTCCGATGACGAACTGGCGGATCGACGTCGGACGCGCCATCTCGTCGGACGATGAAGCAACGGCGGCGCTGGTCGCCGTCATCGGGCAAACGGTTGCCACCCAGCTATTTGGCCACTCGCAAACGCCGATCGGCACGCTCATCCAGGTGAAGGGCGTACCGATACGGGTGATCGGCGTGCTCGAACCCAAGGGCCAAACGCCGTTCGGCATGGACCAGGACGATGTGGTGATGGTCCCGTTCACCACCGCAGAGCGTAAGGTGCTCGGCGTGGCCGCGCCCACCCAAACGCAAGCGCAGTTCAACTGGATCTATCCCACACCGCCGAACCCCTACGGATTGCAGCCGCATCTTGCCGGCTACGTTAATCAGATCTACGTGCAGGCGGTCGATCAGGCGGACGTGCAGACTGCGATAGTTCAGGTCACCCGCATTCTTGCGCGCCGCCACCGCATCAAACTCGGTGACGAGAACGATTTCAACCTGCGCAATTTAAGCCAAATCGCCGAAACCGCCGAGAGCAGCAGCCGCATCATGGCGCTTCTGCTCGCCGCCGTCGCCTCGATTTCGCTGGTGGTCGGCGGCATCGGCATCATGAACATATTGCTGGTGTCGGTGACTGAGCGCACGCGTGAGATCGGCCTACGCATGGCGATCGGCGCACGGCGTCTACATGTGCTGTTGCAGTTTCTAGCCGAAGCAATTTTCCTAAGTGTTACCGGCGGCATCGCTGGAATTATCATGGGCATAATATTTTCTGCCGCAATCTCGGCGGTCGCCGGTTGGTCGACTCCAATTTCAGCGCTAGCAATCTTCGGCGGGTTTTTGTTCTCTGCTGCCGTTGGAATATTTTTCGGGTATTACCCGGCTCGTAAGGCCGCTCATCTCGATCCAATCGAAGCGCTGCGGTATGAGTAGAGCCACCGGCGAGCACGCTTTGTATGCTGCGCGGACTGGCAAATCCAAATTTCCTGTTAGAAATCGAAGCAATCGCAGCTGTGTGAGAAGAGTTTGCGGCGTGCTGCCGAATGTCCGCTTTCCGGGTTAAAGCGGACATTGGTGGATTTGGACCTGCAGAGGTTTAGTAGTCCAACTTGGAGACCTCAGGTTTCGCGATAGATCAAGACTGGTTTAGTAGCGAGGCGGATAACACCTTCCGCTACGCTGCCAAGCAATAGGTGATTAAATCCGCGCCGCCCATGGGTCCCGATGACGACAAGATCGGCCGACCAACGTTTTGCCTCTTCATTGATAGCATCACATATCCGCTGCGTCAGGCTCTCAATAACCACGAGCTTCGTGTCGACCTTGATTCCAGCTTCCTGGGCCGTCATGGCACAAGTCGATAGCACCTTTTGGCCCGCCTCTCGCATCATCTTTAGATAGTCGGCAATCGGATATGGCGTTTCGGCCATCATGTAAACCGTGGTTTCGTCAACCACGTGAATAAGTCGAAGCGCTGCTTGCTGTTCTTTAGCTAATTTTATCGCTTCCTTTAGTGCGAGATTCGAAGTGTCACTTCCATCGACTGGCACCAGGATTTGTTTGTACATTTTCAACTCCTAATCGTACCGAAGTTTCATTGGAATTGGCGGGCAGGAGTGGATCTTAATTTAAGCCGCGCTCCAGGTAGTGTATTAACAAGACCTTAGTCCGCGCTCTCTTGATAGAACGAAATTATACAGTCCCATGAGGAATGCCTAATTGGCTGACACGCCGCCGCATCAGCACCAGCATATTACGAGTCGGGCGCGTACGATCGGTATCGCTTCAGCAATCTGGGCCGGTTCGATTCTCGTCAGCCGCATTATGGGTCTGGTGCGCGAGCAGGTCATCGGCCGCACCCTGGGTGCTAGCCGACAGGCGGACCTCTACTTCGCCAGCTTTACGCTGCCGGACTTCTTAAATTACCTGTTGGCAGCTGGCGCGTTGTCGATCGTGTTTATCCCGATCTTCCTTAAGTATCTCGAACGAGGTGAAAGAGAACGCGGCTGGGAAGCTTTCAGCGTCATCGCAAATTTTGTTCTTGTGGTGGGGAGCGTCGGGATTGCTCTGCTTATGGTTTTCGCACGGCCCCTAGCAAATGTTGTGGCACCTGGGTTCACGAACTCGGGCGACGTAGACACGTTGGTGCGGCTTATACGTATTATTCTGCCAGCGCAAATCTTCCTGGTGATTGGAGGACTGCTGTCGGCAACGCTGCAAGCCCAGGACCGACACTTCCTCCCTGCGATGGCGCCGCTCGTTTACTCGGCCGGCATCATTGTCGGCGGCCTCGTTGGGGCAAACTACGGCGGATTAGGAGCCGACGGATTTGCTTGGGGCGTGCTGGTTGGCTCGGCATTGGGGCCATTCGCGCTGCCGTTATACGGCTGCCTTAAGGCCCGCATGCGCTGGTATCCGATCCTTTCACTGCGAAACTCGGACCTCAGACATTATTTGTGGCTGTCATTTCCGATCATGATTGGCTTTTCCATCGTTGTGGTAGACGAGTGGATCATCAAAAACCAAGCTTCTTATCTTGCTGAAGGCGCGCTGTCGTATCTGCAATACGGGCGGACCCTGATGAAAGTGCCAATAGGCGTGTTCGGCATGGCGGCCGGAGTGGCCTCCTATCCCACGATAAGCCGTATGGTTACGGCCGGCACCGTGGTGGAAGCATATGGTGTGCTGTGCCGTGCGGTGCGTTTGATGCTCGTCGCAACATTTGCGGCACAGGTGTGCATGACATTGGTTGGCTTCGAAGCGGCATACCTAATCTGGGGAGTTTTTGGCAACCGATTCAGCGTTGCGGATGCACAAGCCACGGGGACGATTCTTTCGTATCTGTGTCTCGGCCTTGGTGGCTGGGCGGCGCAGACCGTGATCAGTCGTGGCTTTTATGCTTTGGGAAGCACTTGGCTACCCACGATCGTCGGCACGATTATCGCTTTCGTTATGGTGCCTCTTTATGTCGTGCTGCGCCAGAATTGGGGCACGACCGGCCTGGCGATCGCTAGTTCGGTAGCGATCCTCGTTTACGTGTTTCTCCTTGGCTGGCTGCAGTACCGTCGCTTCGAGCGCGAGGCCGCAGCGAGGGGGACGACACTCCATGATGTACCAAGCATGCTAAATGGAGCCCTGCGATTGGCCGTCGCGGCTGGCGTTGCGATCGCCATAGGGTTAGCGGTGCGAGCTCAACTGCTGGAGTTTGTTCCAGGCGTGCATCTCACCGCAATTCTTATTCGCGGTACGGTGCTATGCGCTGTCGGGATCGGCACATACGCGGTTTTCGCTCGAATTCTAGGCGTGCGTGAGTTAATCGAGATAGAAGCCATACTGTTGCGCAAACTTAAATTAGGGTCACCTCCTTGATGGAGGACGTCAGCGATCCTGCGCATGCAGTTCCGTACCTAACTCTAGGTTGAACCGTACGATTTCGAAGGCTGATAGGACTACCTTTCATGTTGATTGGCGTTCCAAAGGAAATCAAACCAGACGAATACCGAGTGGGGCTGATTCCTGCGACCATCAAACCGCTGACGGCCAAAGGTCATAATGTCGTAGTGGAAACCGAAGCCGGAGAGGGCGCCGGCATCAGCGATGAAGAATATGTTGCAGCTGGCGCAGAAATCATTACCAGCGCAGAACAGATTTTCGCGCGGTGCGAGCTGATCGTGAAAGTGAAAGAGCCTGTCGATCTCGAACGCAAACGGCTGCAGCGTGGCCAAATCATCTTCACCTATCTCCACTTGGCTGCTGATCTTGAATTGACCCGTGATCTGATGGCTTCTGGCGTGTCAGCCATCGCTTACGAAACCGTGACGGATGCCGAGGGAAGGCTGCCGCTGCTAGCGCCGATGTCTAAGATCGCAGGTCGCATGGCGCCGCAAGTCGCAGCCCATTTTCTCGAACGTCCGCAGGGAGGACGCGGCATTCTTCTCGGGGGCATCAATGGGGTGCCCGCAGGGCAGGTTGTGATTCTCGGCGGCGGCGTCGTTGGTTGCAATGCTGCTGAGATCGCGCTTGGCATGGGCGCCGACGTTGCGATCCTTGTGCGCAGTGCCAGTACGGCGGATCAGCTGTCGCAGCGTTTCGGAAGTCGCGCAGTTGTTTTCACCACGCCGGAATCAGTAGTAACGCTTTGCGTCTCTGCTGACGTGGTGATCGGAGCGGCCCTTGTCCCTGGTGCCGCTGCGCCCAAGCTCATATCGGCGGGGACCGTCAAACGCATGAAACATGGTGCGGTAATAGTCGACGTTTCCATCGATCAAGGCGGTTGCGCAGAAACATCACACCCGACAACGCACACCCACCCGACATTCGTCGTGGACGGCGTTGTGCATTATTGCGTGGCGAATATGCCGGGCGCGGTACCGAGGACATCTACATTCGCACTAAACAATGCGACGCGGCCATTCATCTTGGCGATCGCGGACAAGGGCTTTCCACAGGCGCTTATTGAAGATGAGCATCTGCGCAGCGGTCTTAACGTGTACGAGGGCAAAATGACCTGCCGTGCGGTGGCTGACGCTTTGCAGCTGCCCTACACGTCGGCCGCTAACGCGCTGGCGATATGATCGAGCCTGCGTTCTTTAATTGGGCGTTCGTCACAACGATCGGCGGGCCGTCCAATGGCCAGCAAAGCTTTGATTCACGTCAAGGAACTATCCGTTATTTGCGCAGTAAATAGCCACTCAAAAGTGGAATGGATGATATGGCGGCTGCGGAAAGCGCAGGGAAGATCGCGGTCTGGCCGCTTAGCGGTGATAAGCTCTATCGACCGACTAATCTTTCAGAATTGTCGTTTTCGACCACGGCGGATCTGCAGCCGATCGACGGACTTGTTGGCCAAGCGCGAGCCCTTGAAGCAATCCAGTTTGGGACGAAAGTCGAAAGAGCCGGCTTCAATCTATTCGTCATCGGGCCCAATGGTGCCCGCATGCAGGACGCCGTCAAAGCCGTGCTAATTGAAGAAGCACGGCGGAAGCCCATCCCCTCGGATTGGGTCTACGTCAACAACTTCGCCGACCCCGATCGCCCAATCGCCATAGAGCTTCCCGGTGGACGCGCCCGCGAGTTTCGCGAGTCGATGCACAAGCTCGTTGATGACCTCAAGGCAGCCATGCCGGCGGTTTTCCAGAGTGAGGACTACCAGACGCGTCGCGGCGCCATCGATGAATCATTCCAGAAGAAACAAGGAGAGGCATTTACGGCTTTGCGCGACAAGGCAGCCGAAAAAGAAGTCGTGCTGTTACGTACCCCATTGGGTTTCGCCTTGGCCCCGGCCAAAGACGGTCAGGTGGTCCCGCCGGATGAATTCAAAGAATGGCCAGAGGCCAAGCGACGGCAGGTGCAAGCAATCATCGAAGCCCTGGAGAAGGAGCTTGAGCACATCATTCACCAGCTGCCGCAGTGGGAAAAACAACGGCGCGACGAGATCCGCCAACTCAACCGCGACACCGCGAAATATGCTGTTGACCAACTGATCGAGGAAACGAAGGCCTCCTTCAGTGATATTCCGCGCGTTGCGCAGCATATCGACATGGTTCGCTCCGACTTGGTCGAAAATGTCACCATGTTCGTTATGAAGAGTGAGGATGGCGATGACGATTCAAGCGCTTTAAAGGCGGGAAGCTCGTTCGACCGCTACGAAGTAAATGTTCTTGTAACACAGGACGTCGGCCAGCCCGGCGCTCCGATTGTCGAGGAGCTGCATCCGGCCTTGGGAAATCTTATCGGCCGCATCGAGTACATCTCGGTTCGTGGCGCGCTGCTCACAAACTTCCGCCTCATCAAAGGCGGCGCACTTCATCGCGCCAATGGGGGTTATCTCTTGCTCGATTCGCGCAGCGTCCTAATGGAGCCCTTTAGTTGGGCGGCGCTCAAACGCATCTTGCGGCGCGGTGAAATCGCTATCGAAGACATTGCCCGGTTTCTTGGATTCACAAGCACCGTCTCTCTTGAACCAGACCCGATTCCGCTAAAAGTGAAAGTGATCCTGTTCGGGGATCGTCTTCTGTATTTCCTGCTGGCTGCACTTGATCCCGAATTAGCGGATTACTTCAAGGTGCTCGCCGATTTTGAGAATGATTTCGTCCGCACACCGGAAAATGAGGCCATTCTCGCCCGGCTGCTTGCGACGTTAACACAGCGCGACGGGCTCAACGCACTCGATCGCGGCGCGGTCGCGCTGGTGCTCGAACATGCCGCACGCCTGGCAGATCATGCCGGCAAATTGTCGCTGGTTGTCGAGCAATTGCGAGAAATCCTGATTGAAGCCGATTTCTGTGCCCGTCAGGCCGAGCGTGCCGTCATCTCGCGCGCGGATGTCGACCAGGCGCTCAAGGCGCGCATCCGGCGTGCTGCGCGGGTGCGAGACCGCGCACAGGAAGCAATTCTGGAGAACGTGGCGCTCATCGCCACCGAAGGCACCCATGTCGGACAGATCAATGGGCTGAGCGTTCTTGAACTCGGCGGGTTTTCCTTTGGACATCCGACTCGCATCACCTGCCAGGTGCGGCCGGGCACCGGCAAGGTTGTCGATATCGAACGCGAAGTGGAACTCGGGGGGCCACTGCACTCCAAGGGCGTCTTGATCCTTTCCGGTTTTCTCGCGGGCCGTTACGCGCTCGATACGCCCATGTCGCTCTTTGCGAGCCTCGTATTTGAGCAATCCTACGGCGGCGTGGAGGGCGACAGCGCGTCGTCTGCTGAGTTGTATGCGCTGCTGTCCGCTCTAGCTGATGTGCCGCTGCGTCAGGATCTAGCGGTGACCGGGTCGGTCAATCAGCACGGCGAGGTCCAGGCCATCGGCAGCGTCAATGAGAAGATTGAAGGCTTTTTCGACATTTGCGACAAGCGCCGTCTCACCGGCTCGCAAGGTGTGCTCATCCCGCAGGCGAATGTGCAGCATCTCATGTTGCGGCGAGAGGTGATCGACGCCTGCGCTGCCGGGCAATTCGCGATTTTTCCAGTCAGCACCATTGATGAAGGCATCGCACTGTTGACCGGGCTTCCGGCTGGTGAGCGCGCCGCGGACGGAACCTATCCGCCAAACAGCATCAACCGTCGGGTCGAAGATCGCCTGCGCGCTTTTGCCAATATCCGGCGCAGTTTCGGAAGTGAACGATCTGGCACTGCAACCGGAATCTAGCCATGCCCACTGAGTTGCATAGCTTCAGGCGCCTGGTACTGGGATTGCAGTCGAGCGCGCCCGACCCTGCCATGCGGCTAGCCGTCGAATTGGCCGAACTACTCGATCTCGATCTACTTGGGCTTTTCCTCGAAGACGCCAGCCTGCGCGACCTTGCTGGTATTCCCTTCGCGCGCGAATTCAGGCTGCTCGGTGGCGGTTGGCATTCGCTCGACCTCGATCGGCTAGTGCATGACATGGAGGTTGCCGCCCGCGGCATGGAGCGAACGTTTACGCAAGCCGTGGGAAGCCTGTCGAAGCGCTCCCAGTTCGAAGTGATGCGTGGGCCGGTGGCCGAGGCCATCACGTCGATTTCGAATACCGGTGACATCGTAATGATCGTGGAGCCGACAAGCGCCGCGGAGCGAGTCAGCGGGCAGTTTTCTTGGCTGGTCAAAGCGGCCTTTCGGTCCGCCGCCGCTGTCATGTTGGTCCCGTCGCGTATTATACGATTCAAGGGTCCCATTGTGGCGGTTGCGATGGCGGGCGACGATCCGACCATCGCTGCAGCGGCCGCCATCGCGGTTGCGGCCAAGGAAAAACTGATCGTTATCGGACCTGGCGGACGGGATCGCGAGAATCCGCGCACCGCTCAACTGGCAGCCGAGACCGGTCTCACGATTCAGTACGTCACTGCCGGCGATCTCTCTGCCGATTCAACTGCCTGTCTCAAGGCCATGCGCCAGTTGCAGGAGCGACTGGTGGTCATGGCCCGCTTACCATTCGATGGTGCCACGGCGTCCGCGATTGTCACTGCGCGGCAGGTACCCGTACTCGTCATCGAGCCAGAGAGGTTGCCTCCGGGCGAGGGCGATTCACGGACTTAGGTTCCCCGCTACAGGCCCATTTCTTGCTCGGGTATCCGCTGTTTTGTCTCCTCGGGAATTTCCGTCATGGTCGCCTCAGTCAGCAGCAATACGCTGGCAACTGACACCGCATTTTCGAGGGCGACGCGAACGACTTTTGTAGGATCGATAATCCCAGCCTCGATTAGGTCGACATATTCCTTGCGGCCGGCATCAAAACCCTCATTGCCCTTGCCGCTCAGCATGCGAGCGACGACAACGCCCCCGTCGGTCGCGGAATTTTCGGCAATCTGCCGTGTTGGAGCCTCAAGCGCGCGCTTGAGAATCTGAACGCCGGTCTTTTCGTCGCCTTCGCATTTCCCTTCCTCGGCAGTGAGAACGCCGACGCAGCGTAGGAGCGTTAAGCCACCGCCGGGAACAATGCCTTCGGCAACCGCTGCTTTGGTGGCGCTGATCGCATCGTCCAACGCCTCCTTCTTTGACTTCATCTCGGATTCCGACGGGGCGCCGACACGAACAACTGCAACGCCGCCGGCAAGTTTCGCCAGCCGCTCCTGCAGTTTTTCACGGTCGTAATCGCCGGTCGTCTTCTTCTCAATCTCGCGGCGGATTTGCTCGATACGTCCATCGATCTGCTTGCGATCGCCAGCACCTCCAATAATGGTGGTATTGTCCTTGTCGACCACGACGCGCTTGGCTTTGCCGAGTTGTTCGAGGTGGACATGGTCAAGCTTGATGCCGAGCTCCTCGGAAATAACCTGGCCACCCGTTAACGCTGCAATATCCTGTAACATGGCTTTGCGGCGGTCGCCGAAGCCGGGAGCCTTGACGGCGCAGCTTTTGAGCGCTCCGCGAATTTGATTGACGATCAAAGTGGCGAGGGCCTCGCCTTCGACGTCCTCGGCGACCACCAGCAACGGGCGCGCGGATTTCGCTACCAGTTCCAGCAATGGCAGAAGATCCTGTAGAGAAGCGATTTTGCGGTCCGAGATCAGAATAAGAGCATCTTCGAGGACCGCTTCCATTTTCTCAGGGTTGGTAATGAAGTATGGCGAAAGAAATCCGCGATCGAACTGCATTCCTTCGACAACCTCGAGCGTGGTTTCAGTGGTTTTGGACTCTTCGACCGTGATCACGCCCTCGTTGCCAACTTTATCCATCGCGTCGGCTACGAGCTCGCCGATCAGCGGATCGTTATGTGCGGAGATAGCGCCAACCTGCGCCTTTTCCAGGCGCGTCTTTACCGGACGAGACAATCCGCGCAGTGCTTCAATGGCGCGCTTTGCGGCGCGATCGAGACCGCGCTTGATATCGATAGCGCTTGCGCCGGCGACAACGTTGCGAACCCCATCGGCAAATATGGCGTGGGCGAGGATGGTCGCGGTGCTCGTCCCGTCACCAACCATATCGCCGGTCTTTTCGGCGGCCTGCCGCAGCATGCGTGCGCCTAGGTTCTCCTCCGGATCCTTGAGGTCAAACTCCTTAGCGATCGTCACGCCGTCATTGCAGACGATTGGGACGCCCCATTTTTTCTCGATCAGTACCGACTTGGATCGTGGGCCTAAGGTCACACGAATCGCATCGGCGAGTTGTGTCGCGCCGCGCAGAAGTTTCTCACGTGCGGCCGAGCGGAACAGGATTTGCTTGTGGGCCATTCGAGCGCCTCGGTAAAATTGAAATTCATCCAATAATGCAACGCTAAAATACCAAGATAGGTCGGCATCCATTTTGACGCATATCAACTCGCGGCTTAGTTAGCGCTCGAGCTGGTTATTGTCTTACTCGATCCGAGTTTTGCGGCGATATACGCGAACGCCCCGTCGAGAGTGACGAGCTTTGGATAATCGATCTCGGGGATATCGATGCCGAGCCGATGGTGGATAGCGATAACGAAGTTCAGGAAGTCCATCGAATCGATGTCGACAGCTTCACGCAGATCGGCGGCCGGGTTGACGCTCGCAATATCGAATTCAGGCGCAATGTTATTGAGCTCTTCCTGTACTACCTTGCGGATATCGATGTCGCTCATAGTTTGGCCGGCTCCTGCATAAGCTTGCCGATTTCTGCCAAGAACAACGCGCCTGCGTGTCCATCGGTAACCCGATGGTCACCTGAAAGCGTAATGATAATCACCGAGCGGGGCCCTATGGCGCCGTCAACGACCCAAGGCCGCGCCACCGCCTTGCCGAAGCCGACAATCGCTACTTGTGGCGGATAGATGATTCCGTACAGCGCCTCGACTCCGCGCTCGCCAAGACTCGAAACCGTGATAGTCGGATCGGAAATCTCCGAACTACGGATGCGGCCGGTACGCGTGCGTTGCACCAGGTCACGCAAGCGGCTCATCAACTCGTCGAGCGGTAGCTGATCGGCATCGTGCAGCGCCGGCGCCGCCAGCCCACCGCCGCGAATAGCAATCGCAACGCCGACATGCACCGCCTGGGCCGGCTCAAATTTGTTATCACGATAGAACCCGTTGAAGACGGGAAAGCGGCGCGCGGCCAAGGCGACCGCCTTGATTGCGAGTGCAGCAATCAAAAGTCGACTGTCGGGGGCGCGCGCGGCATTATTCTGCGCCAGCCATTGCTCGCACGCTGTTATGTCGACCTGATGCTCGAGATAATAGTGTGGGATTTCTCGTTTGGATCGCGCCATTGCGGCGGCAATGGCCGTTCGCATCGCGTTAAGATCAAGCCACAGCGCTCGCTTTATTTCCGGCGGAGCGACAGCCTCACCGAGACGGCGCTCGACGTCGGCATAGGTGATCGCTCCCGCCGGGCCGCTGCCAATGACCGTTGAAAGATCGATGCCACGTTCTCCAGCGAGCCGCCGCGCTGCGGGCGACGCTCGCGCCTCGGCCGCGGGCCTGGGGACGATGGGGGGCGGCGCAACGGGCACTCCAATCGGGCGCGGGACAGGCACAGCTGGCGGCACCACGGGCGGTGGCGCAGCTGCCGCGGGCTTGCCTTCCAGTTCGGTTCGAATCTGTGCCAGCGGGGTCCCGACCGGCACCTTGCTTTTGAGGTCGACCAAGATCTTTTCGATCTGGCCAGCCTGAAAGATTTCGATCTCGATTGCGCCTTTCTGCGTCTCGACCACCGCGACAATGTCACCGCGCTTGACCCAATCGCCGGGCTTGACCAGCCACTCCACCAGCGTGCCCGCCTCCATGTCGGCGCCTAGGGAGGGCATGCGAAATTCGACCACGACGCTCGCCTCACGCTCGGCCCAGAGCCGCTTTTGCGGCCGCGACGATCTTGGGCGCTTGCGGGATTGCCGCATTTTCGAGATGACGAGGATAAGGAATTGGCACCTCCTCACTGCAGACGCGGCTGATCGGCGCGTCGAGCGACCAGAACGCTTGTTCGGCGATGCGCATGCCAACTTCTGCGGCCAAGCTGCCGCTGCGCCAGCCTTCATCGACAATGACCGCGCGTCGGGTCTTGGCGACCGACGTCATAATGGTCGCGTCGTCGAGCGGTCGCAAACTGCGCAGGTCGATTACCTCAGCTTCGATGTTGTCGGCCGCAAGCGCGGTTGCCGCCTCAAGCGTCTTCCATAGAGAGCCGCCATAGGTGATGAGCGAGATGTCGCGGCCGGAACGGCGAACGGCCGCTTTGTCGATATCGACGGGGCCAGCATCCGCGGCGAGCTTACCCGTCATGTTGTAGAGCATGACATTTTCGAAAATCAGAACTGGGTCGGGGTCTTGCAAAGCGGTCCAAAGCATACCGCGAGCATCCTCAAGCGTCCCCGGTGCCAACACTTTGATGCCGGGAATATGCGCGTACCAACCCTCGAGGCTATGCGAATGTTGGGCGGCAAGCTGGCGGCCGGCGCCAGTCGCCATACGGATCACTAGCGGTACACCGAACTGGTTTCCGGACATATGACGCACTGTCGCCGCGGTATTGAGAATTTGGTCGAGCGCGAGCAGGCTGAAATTCACCGTCATCAATTCCACGATGGGGCGCATGCCGGCCATCGCCGCTCCAATGCCGGCGCCGGTAAATCCGGATTCCGAGAGAGGCGTATCGCGAATCCGCTCGGGGCCGAATTCGGCAAGCAGCCCGTGGCTCACCGCATAGCAGCCGCCATAACGGCCGACGTCCTCACCCATC